>JBIOJB010000022.1:0-36263 GCA_044450465.1 Candidatus Dormibacterales bacterium
CGTTTTTTCCCCCGGCCGTCCCCACCCCCCCCCCCCTCCCACCCCCCCCCCGGGGGGGGGGGGGTGGGGGGGGGTCCCTGGGGGGCGCCCGCCCCCCCCCGTGCTAGTAGATATAGGGCCAGCTCCGGTTCCGCTTGAAGACCACCTTGCAGCCCTCGCAGCGGAACACGATCTGCAGCTGCCGCCGCCCAATGGCCGCAGCGTCGCGGCCGCAGACTGGGCAGGAGGCCGTCTCGTCCTGATAAGGGGCGGGAAGCGGGTCGACCTTGATCTCCAGGCGCCTTCTCTTCTTCGACATTGCTTTTTCGTCTGCCTTTTCTTCAACCGGGTTGATTGGTGGGACGTCGAGTGGTTCGATGGGTGGTTCGATGGGTGGTTCGATGGGTGGTCGATGGCTTAAACGTCGAGCAGGGACACCTCCACGTTCTTCAGTTCTTCCGGCGGGGCGACTCCAGCGATCTGCAAGCGCTTCAACAGCGCGAGGATGTAGCGGACCCCCGCGAGGTTGACGTGATGTTCTCGGCTCAGGGTCTGGATGGCCTGAAGCTTCATCACGTCGCGGCGCGAGTAGCGCCTGCGGTTCGTGACCGTCCGCTTGGGATGGATCATGCCGAGGTGCTCGTACATCATCAAAGTGCGCGGGTGCACTTCGAGAATCTCGGAAGCCACACTCAGGGTGAAGATCGGCTTGTCGAGATCGATGCCAGGGTCGTTGGAGATGGCGACAGGGTCGCGCAGGATGGCCTTCATGGTTTCTTACTCGGGCGGGTTATAGCGTTTGAGCGATTGGCGGCCTAACTTTGGGTGACAGGAGCGTATGCAGGATCGCTGCAATTGTGGGCGGACCGTCCTCCCTCGTGCTGAGAATTATTGTTAAGGGACGTTAGCGAAATGTCCCAACCAACGGTCTCCAGGCCACGCTTCGTGGCCTGCCTATAGTTACCGGCGTGCCCGGGATTGTCGGCCTGCTTCTGGTCAGCTTCTCGGTCGGCTTGAGCAACTTCGCCGGGGCGATCGGGATTGGGTTGAGCGGCATCGACGCCCGAACCCGGATCAGGGTTGGCATCGCCTTCGGCCTGTTCGAAGCTCTCATGCCGATTCTCGGCCTCTTGCTCGGCCAGGCCGTGGCCGGCTTTTTCGGCCATTACTCGCGCTATATCGGCGGCGCGATCCTCGTGGCGACAGGTGGCTACACGATCCTGCAGGGTCGCCGCGCCGTGGCGGAGGAGGGCCGGCTGAAGGCGCAGGGATTGCGGACGCGCCACCTGATGGTGACCGCGCTGGCTCTGAGCATCGACAACCTCGCCGTGGGTTTCGCGCTCGCGATCTATCACATCCAGATCGTTCTGGCAGCCCTGATCATGGGCACAGTCAGCGTCGCGATGTCTCTGATCGGGCTCGAGCTCGGCAGCCGCCTAGGAGCGCGCGTCGAAGAATGGAGCGAGGAGCTGAGCGGCGGTGTCCTCATCGCAGTCGGCGTGGCGCTCGCGGCCGGCCTGCTCGGTTAGATCGGGACACCGGCGACCTACGATTAAGCCATGACCAACCGGCCCGCGATGGAACAGGTGCTGCTCGCCGTCGACGGATACATCGCCACGGTCATGCTCAACCGGCCGGAGCAGCGCAACCCGCTTTCCGGAGTGATGCTCAAAGACCTCGCCGCGGCCTTCCGCTGGTGCCAGAGGGAGGATGACGTGAGGTGCGTTGTTCTCACCGGAGCAGGCGACCGGGTTTTCTGTGCCGGCGCGGACCTCGGCAGCTTCGACGCCGGAATGAGCGACCTCGAGCGACATCGCAGCCGCGAGCTTTTCGTCGACCTCTTCGCCCTGATGGCGAGCCTTGGCAAACCCATCGTCGGGCGCATCAACGGCCACGCGCTGGCCGGCGGTCTCGGACTCGCGTGCTCGTGTGACATCCTCGTGTCGACGGACACGGCAACTTTCGGCACACCCGAGATCAATGTCGGGATCTGGCCGATGATGATCCAGGCCGTCCTGACACGGAGCATTCCCCGCAAAGTGCTGTTGGAGATGGAGATGCTGGGGGACCGTTGGACCGCCTCGCAGCTGCAGGCGCTCGGGGTGATCAACCGGGTGGTGCCAGCAGGCCAGCTCGACGCGACCGTCAACGAGATCTCGCTCAAGCTCTCTCGGAAGTCGCCGCTCGCCATGCGACTGGGACGCGACTCCTTCTACCGACAGCAGGACATGGAGTTCCGCGCCGCGCTCGACTACCTGCACAGCCAGTTCACCCTGATCACGCTGACCGAGGATTCCAAAGAGGGCGTCAGGGCCTTCTTCGAGAAACGCGAGCCGGACTTCAAGGGTGTCTGACCCAAGGCATCGCGAGTTCCGCGAACGAGCGCTGCGTGGCGGAACGAAATACCTCGCCAAGCTGCGCGAACAGAACAAGCTCACGGTTCGCGAGCGCCTCGCGCTGCTGCTGGACACAGACTCGTTCGTCGAGGACGGTCTCTACGCCAACGTGCTGGCGGAGGATCTGCCCGCCGACGGAGTCGTCACCGGGCTCGGACTCATTGACGGCCGTCAGGTCGCGATCATGGCCAACGATCCGACCGTGAAGGCCGGAAGCTGGGGCGCCCGCACGGTCGAGAAGATCCTCCGCATTCAGGAGACCGCGGCTCGGCTCCGGGTGCCACTCTTCTACCTCGTCGACTCCGCGGGCGCCCGGATCACCGACCAGATCGAGATGTTCCCGGGCCGCCGCCACGCGGGCCGCATCTTCTACAACGAGGTGCAGCTGTCCGGTCAGATTCCACAGATCTGCCTTTTGTTCGGGCCGTCCGCGGCCGGCGGAGCCTACATCCCCGCGTTCTGTGACGTCGTGGTGATGGTCGAGGGCAACGCCTCCATGTATCTCGGCTCGCCTCGGATGGTCGAGGTGGTCGTAGGCGAGAAGGTTTCCCTTGAGGAGCTGGGCGGCGCGCGCATGCACTGCACCGAGAGCGGCTGCGGCGACGCGCTCGTTGCGGACGACAAGGCGGCGATCGCCTTCGCGCGCACCTATTTCAGCTACATGCCCCAGCACGCGGGTGTGAGGCCCACGGCAAGCGCGGCCAAGGCGCCTCGCGCGCGATCCAAGCCGCTCGGGGAGCTGATCCCGAAGGAGGCCAACCGCGGCTACGACATGCGCAAGGTCGTGGAAGGGCTCGTCGATGAGGGCAGCTGGCTCGAGCTGAAGCAGCTCTTCGCGAAGGAGCTGCTGACCGGATTCGCGCGGCTCGATGGCCAGGTGGTCGGCCTATTGGCGAACCAGCCGATGCAGAAGGGCGGTGTGCTCTTCAACGACTCGGCCGACAAAGCGGCCCGCTTCATCTGGCTGTGCGACGCGTTCGAGATCCCGCTTCTCTTCCTCGCCGACGTGCCCGGTTTCATGATCGGCACCGACGTGGAGCGCCGCGGGATCATCCGCCACGGCGCCAAGATGATCAGCGCAGTTTCCGAAGCTACTGTGCCCAAGATCTCAGTCATCGTTCGCAAGGCGTATGGCGCCGGGCTCTACGCGATGGCTGGGCCGGCCTTCGAGTCCGACTGCGTCATCGCTCTCCCGAGCGCGCAGATCGCCGTGATGGGACCCGAACCGGCTGTCAACGCCGTCTTCTACAACAAGCTGGCCGAGCTCCCAGAGTCCGAGAAGGCGGCACGGCGCAAGCGGCTCGAGGACGAGTACCGAGAGGACATCGATCTCTACAAGCTGGCCGCGAACCTTATCGTCGACGACGTGCTGGAGCCGGATCAGCTGCGCGACGCTCTGATCGCACGGTTCAGGGCTTACGCGACTCGCGTCTCACCGCGCCTCGACCGCAAGCACGGAATCCTTCCGGTCTAGCTTATGAGAGGAAACCGGGGGTTTCCTCTCATCGCTCGCTGCGCTCGCTGCTCTCCTTCCCGCCGATGTGATTGGTCTAGATGAGCACTCCTGGCTACGCAAGGCGGCGACATTCGAGGTGAAGTCGCGGCCGGAATGAATCCGGCCGCCAGGGCCACGCCGGGACGAGTGCGCCGCCACGCTAGCTGCGAAAGCACGGGATCATTCCGGTTAGGATCGGAGAGTGGCACATTCCAGCGTGCCCCAGGATCACGCATGGAACGAGCTGCCTGTCTGGAGCCAGAACCACCCATGCGGTTCCGGTCACGGCAACCGCGACGAGCATAAGCGCGAAGACCAGGGCCACGAGATGCCGCCCTTTTCGCCCCAGCCGGCCCATGCGCCGATCGTAGTCCCGCTAGCTATCCACGGTGGTAGGGCACGGCGTAGTGCACGACGATCACGTAAAACGTGATGCTGGCCGTGATGACGGCCAGGTGAAAGATCTCGTGATAGCCAAAGACTCGCGGCCATAGTCGCGGTTTCTTGAAGGCGTAGATCGCCGCCCCGAGCGAGTACTGCAACCCGCCCAGCGCCATCAGCACCGCTGCCGCCCAGCCCAGCGCCGCCGTCAGCGGCACGAGTGCGATCACCGCGACCCACCCCATGGCCACGTAAAGGAGTGCAAGCACGCGACGAGGAATCCGAAGGAACGGGGCGACCCCCGCCACTCCCGCCGCGGCGCTCAGCCAGATGGCGAGAAGCACTCCGAGCCGCCACCAGCCGGTCAGCACGTTGAACGCGAGCGGCGTGTAGGTGGCGGCGATGAAGACGAAGATCATCGCGTGGTCTGCACGCCGCAGCCATTCCTTCACGCGCGGCGGCCAGTTGAAGACGTGGTAGGTGGCGCTGATACCGAACAGCAAGACCAGCCCGGCGCCGTACACGACCATCGAAGCGAGCTTGGCCGGATCGTCGCGGGTGATGAAGATCAGCGCCACCAGGCCGCCGACGGCCACCACGGCGGCCGCGGCGTGCGACCAGCCGCGCATCAACGGTTTAACGGCCGGCCAGGTGGGCGAGAACATCCTCACTTGATGCTACGCGGCCGGATCAGGCGAGCCCCGAAACCCGAGAGGCGATGAGTCCGAGTGAGAGCACGACGACGCCCCAGGAGAACGCTTTCAATGCACGCTCGAGCGGAGTCAAAAGTGTTGCCTGATCGAGCGGTTCCTGTATTCCGCCGGCCATGGTGAGCGTGCCCCTCACCGATGTCGTGTTTCTACGCAATCGTCGAGCCGGAGTGCTGAGCATGCGCTGCCCGAAGGACAGCGCATAAGCCGCTCCGGCCGCCAGCGCCGCCGCGATCGAAAGGCGACCGGTCTGGGCGAAGAAGGCGGTGAGCACTGGAAATGCCCCCCAGGACACGGCGAACCAGAAATCACCGTGCAGCCTGCCGCCCGCCAGCTCCAGGTTGTACGCCACAACGAAGAGAACCCCGGCCACGATGAATGCCACCAGACCCGGTCCGACCACGGGCACGCCGGCCGCGCCGAGCGCCACGGCGCCTGTAAGACCAACCCCGGCGGCCGTCCACAGGACCACTCCAGGAATCCCGGTCCGGAGCGGCCGTCCATGGAGCTCATCCAGCGCGTGCGCGGATACGCCGACCGCCAGAAAGAATGCCAGCACCGTCGCCACGAGCCGAGGGCCATTGAGCGCGGGGGCCAGGCCCGCTCCAATCAGGACGTAAGACAGGTGCCAGGCGGTGTAGGGCGGATGAAGCAGCGCCAAGATGTCGCGCCGCCACCCGCGCTTCCCGGCCGCGTAGTAGGCCGGGGCGAGCGGCAGCGACTCGTCCAGCTCAGACGCCACCTTTTCGACCCCACATCACAAGCCCCCCTCCCAGGCTCATCACCCGGTGCCGCACGTCCACCATACCGGCCGCCTGCCACGTTTCCAAGATTCGCTCGAGAGGCCAACGCCGATAGTGAGCTTCGATGTTGGGTCCGAGGAAGTTCCCGACGTCCCACCACGCGCCACCTCCAAAGGCAAATCCCCCTGCGGGCAGGACGACGCGGGTGTAGAACCGCCAGGCCTGACGCCACACGAGATTCGGCGGGACGTAGAAATCGAGGCTCGCCATGACCCCTCCCGGCCGGAGCACCCGCGTCAGCTCAACGACCGTCGCCGCCGGGTCGGCCACGTAGCGCAGCAGGTAGGTGAAGCTGACGGCGTCGAAGGACCGCGGATCGAAAGGCAGGTCTTCCGCCCGCGCCACCCGGAGAGTGATGCGCTCCTCCAGTCCGGCCTCGCGCACCCGCTGGCGGCCGCGTTCGAGCATGGGCGGGCTCAGGTCCACGCTGACAATGCGCGCCTCGGTCTGGCGCGCCAGCGCGATCGCCACACCTGCCGTGCCGGTGGCGACGTCCAGCACCTCCGTGGGCTGTGAGCCGGCCACTTGCCTCACGAGCTCGCGCCGCCAGCTGCCGTTCTGGCCGAACGACAGGACCTCCGCAAGCAGGTCGTAACGGGGGCCGAGGCCGGCAAAAAGACCTTGCGCCAGGGCATTGGACGGCCCGAACCCAGATTCTTCGAAGTGGGTCACGACAACCCAGCGTAGGGTTTCACCAGCCGAGATGAGCACCTCCCTCTCGCCGGACGCCGAGCGATTTCGTCGCTGGCAGCTCGCCGCGCTCGACGCTCATCCCGCCGGCACGGAGCTGAGGACGGTCGGACCGTTCCGAGTCGTGGTGCCGGATGCGGCCGACGAGGAGCCCTGGGTCACGCTGACCGAGCCTTCGACCACGCGCACAGAGGTCGAAAAGGCGGTCGGCGAGCTGCGGGCCATGATGGCGCGACGCAGATCGGGATGGCAGATCGAGTACAACGAGGCGGTCCTTCCTGATATGGAACCCTGGCTGCTCGCATCCGGGTTCGAGGTGAAGGAGCGGAATCCGCTCATGGCCTGCGAACCAGACCGCTTCCACCCCTTCGCAGCGCCGGAGGTCATCCTGTCACGGCTTGATCCGGCATCACCCGAGCCGGACCTGGCCGCCTTCCAGCGAATCCGATGGACCGACGGGGGCGAGAGCAAAGGACCGGTCCCACCCACAGACCAGCTTCGGCGCGGCCTGACCGTCGCGAGCAGCATCTACCTGCTGGCGAGGCTCGACGGCGACACGGCCGGCACCGGCGTTTCGCACGCCCTGGCGGGGGCGGCCGAGATTGTCGGCGTGGTCACCATGACCGACAAGCGGCGGCGGGGCGTGGCCGCGACGGTGACATCGGAGCTCGTAGCGAGGCATTTCGCGGGCGGTGGCGGTTTCGTGTTTCTCGACGCATCGGGAGAAGACGCGGCCAGGGTCTATGAACGCCTGGGCTTCACCCGTTTCGGGGCCAACCTGATCTTCGGCTGATCCGATTTCGCGGAATGCCGCGGCACTCGCGGTTATTGTGTGACCTGCCGATGCGAGATCAAGGGAAGCCAGCCTGGTCTCCTGGTGAGCGACCCTCGCGCGATCTCCCGTCGATCGTGCTGAAGGAGGTCTACGACCTCCGGTTTGACGAAGAGGACCGGGATCAGAAAGATGCGATCTGGCGCGAGCTCGGGAGGTTTCTGCAGAGATACATCAAACCCGACTCCAGCGTGGTCGACATTGCGTGCGACCTCGGATATTTCATACGCAACATAAAGGCGCGCGAGCGTTGGGCCACCGACATCCGGGACGTGGGGTCAGCGCTGCCGACTGACGTCCACTTCGTGCGCGCGAGCGGGTTGGACCTCGCGTCCGTGCTTCCCAAAGACCATTTCGATTTGGCCTTTTTCAGCAATTACCTCGAACACTTGAGCTCGACGGAAGCGGTGCTGCAGCAGATTCGCGTTGCCTTCGCGCTGCTGAAGCCTGGAGGCCGCCTTCTCATACTTCAGCCGAACATCCGGCTGATCGGGGGGAAGTACTGGGATTTCATCGATCACCAGACCGCGCTCACGGAGAAGAGCCTTGAAGAAGCCGCCAAGATGGCGGGATTCCGCACGAAACTGATGATCGCTCGCTTTCTGCCCTACACGACCAAGAGCCGGTTTCCGAAGCATCCGCTGCTCGTTCGCGCCTACCTGACCCTACCTCCGGTCTGGTGGTGGCTCGGGAAGCAGACCCTGTATCTGGGTGTGAAGCCCGCCGGCTGATCGATGGGCGCTGTGCTTTGTGACATGAGGCCGCCGAAGAGGCGCGCGGAGCAGGCAAAATATCGGGCATGCTCCAGCACGCCGGCCTCACCGATCTCGAGGCAAAGCTCGACCACATGCGACAGGCGCCGGCCGACATGGGCACGATCGAGCTGATCGCCCGGCGTCCGGTGGAAAACGAGCGCGAGGTGTTGACCGAAGCCCGACTCGACGTCGTCGAAGGGCTCGTCGGCGACGACTGGAAGGCACGCGGCAGCCGCCGGACAGCGGACGGCGGAGCCGACCCGGAGGCGCAGGTGACCCTGGTCAACGCACGAGCGGCGGAAGCGTTCGCGGGTGATCGCGACCGCTGGCACCTGGCCGGCGACCAGATCTACGTGGACTTCGACATCAGCCTTGACAACGTGCCGCCGGGAAGCCGTGTGCGGATCGGAGAGGCGACGCTCGAGTTCAGCGCGGCTCCACACACAGGATGCGCGAAATTCTCGTCACGCTTTGGCGTCGAGGCTCACAAATTCGTCAACTCGGCGGTGGGGCGTGAGCTGCGACTGCGGGGGGCAAACTGTCGCGTCGTGTCGGGCGGCCTGGTCCGCACCGGCGACGCGATCCAGAAGCTGCCGGTCTAGACCCTCCGGATCAGGCCGCCGGCGCGGCCAGGGCTGCGGCGATGGCGCAGCCTGGACGGTGACCTCGAGTTTTCGAGCCGGCGCATTCCGGACACGCGCCGGACGACGTCACCGGGGTAAGGCCGCCCCACTGGTGCCTCTGAAGGAGAGCTCGCAGCCGGCCATTCTCGTCACGGAGGCGCTTGACGGTCTCGTCATCCATCTGGCGTCCAATCTACGCACCCAGCGTCGAAAGCGTCAAGGCGCAACCAACGACCCATCCTGGCGTAGGCCATCCGGCCCTAGATGTTTGCCGGCGCCCGCGTAGGTTTTGAGTTGCCTTAGGACGTGCAAAAGGAATGGCTCAAGGAGAAGCCAAGGATCGAGGTTTGGACTGAAGCGTATTCATTTTTCTGATATCGGCCCTGCGGCTGGCTAAGGCCAGGCCTTCGATGTAGTCCTTGATGCCGCATTTGGAGGCATAGGACATGTGGCGAAAGTTAAGACTTTCAGCCGGCGTCGCCCTGACATCGGGAGTCTTTCTGTTGATGTCGGCGGTTGGGGCCCTCCCAGTGGCTGCCGGGGTGGACTGCGAGGTCGCCCTCACCACCACCGCCGATCCAGAGTCGGCGACGATCGGGTCGGTGCTCAAGGACAACGCGACCCTGGCCAGCGCGTTCGACCCCACCGGCACCATCACCTTCAACCTGTTCGACCCGAGCCAGAACCTGGCCGGCACGCAGTCGGTCGCGGTGGACGGTAACAAGGTCTACTCAACCCCGAGTGGCTACGTCGCGACCACGCTCGGCCAGTGGACCTGGAAGGTCACGTACAGCGGAGACGACCACAACTCTGGCCTGGCGGCCAGGGACGAGCACGTCAATGTGACCCCGGCGCGTCCGACGATCACAACCACGCCGCTTCCGGCCGCAGCGGAGGTTGGCGCCACGCTCAATGACAGCGCCACACTGCTGGGCGGATACAACCCGACCGGCACCATCACCTTCACGCTGAAGGACAAGGATGGCGATAAGGCCGGGACGCCCGAGACGGTCACGGTCGCACTGGTGGACGGCAAGTACACGGCCTCGACCGCCGTGGGCTTCAAGGTCGACCAGCCCGGTAAATGGTTCTGGACGGCCGAATACAGCGGCGATACGAACAACAAGCCGGCCACCTCCAGCGAACCAGAGGTGGTGATCGTCGATCCGATCACGCCAAAGCTCACAACGACGCCGGCTCCGGCCACGGCCCAGGTTGGCGATGTGCTCAACGACACCGCGACGTTGACAGGCTTCGACAACCCAAAGGGGAAGCTCGTCTTCGGTCTCTACAACAGCCCAACGGCCGCGGCTCCCGTCTGGAACTACCAGGTGGACGCGAACGGCAACGGGACCTACGCCACAGTTGGGGGCTTTGCCGCCAACCAGACCGGCCAGTGGCACTGGACGGTCAAATACGACTGTTCCACTGAGAACGAGGGTCGGGACACGGCCACCTTCAGCAGCCCAAATTGCGTCGAAAATGGGTGCGTAACCGCCACGGACGAGCAGGTCCTGGTGACCCAGCGGCAGCCGGTCATCACCACTACTCCGAACCCGTTGTCGGCCGCCCCGCAGTCGGTCCTCAAGGACAGCGCGACCCTGAGTGACGCCTACCAGCCAACCGGCAAGATCACCTTCACCCTGTACGACCCAAGCGGCACCGCGGTCTACACGACGGATGTGGTGGTGAACATCGGAAGCGGACCCTATACGACCCCTGACGGCTTCAAGGCCGTGCAGACCGGAACGTGGCACTGGGCCGCGAAGTACAGCGGTGACACCAACAACGCAGCCGCCGAGAGCACGAAAGACAAAGAACCGGTGAAGATCACCGCCGAGGGTGGAGTCCTCGCGGCCACTGGGTCGACGCCGGGCGTCGAAATCTTCGGGGTCGGACTGCTGGGACTTGGTTTGCTATCGCTGATGGCGGCGGGGGCGACGTTGCGCCTGCGCCGACTCGCGTGATTCCTCTCGACCCAACGGCGACGCGGGCATCAACCCGCCTCGCCCTCACCATTCGGACCCGGCGGCCGGCCGCGATTCTCGCCGCCGTCGGGTTCGTCGCCATGGGGGCGGGCGTTGCGATCTTGCTCAGCATCTTCGCGCCCTACATCGTCAACCCCGGTGGCGGAACGCTTGAAAGAGCACCTTACCTGGTGCCGTACGGCCCGCCTGGCGACTCTGTCGTCGTGGCCCCACCGGCAGCCAGCCCAACCGCGACGGCGCCGACAACGACCTCCGCCGCGCAGGTCCCACAGCCGGTTGTGGCACCACAGGTCCTCGCGCCAGTCGACGGTGTGAGGTTTGAGCTGCGCATACCGGCCATCGGCTACGACGCGATCGTCCGGCAGGGTGTGGGCCAGGACATTTTGGCCCTCGGCCCCGGCCACTACCCCGACACGCCGTGGCCAGGGCAGCCCGGCAACGTGGGAGTGGCAGGGCACAACGGCTTCTGGCTCAGCTTCAGTCACCTCAAAACGGGTGACCGCGTCGAGATCCGGACCCAAAACGGCGCTTACGCCTACACCATCACAGGCTCGAGAGTCGTCGAGGCGTCAGACCGCACAGTGCTCGTCCAGACCGGCGACAACCGCTTGACCCTGACCACGTGCTACCCGCTCTGGGCGGGAGCCCTGGCGACTGAGCGCCTGATCTTCACAGCCGCCCCAATCGGGGGGTGAAGGCCCGCCAAGGGCGCCGTTTCCCGGTTCGCTTTAACAACTCTTAACCAGAACGTAGCCAAGTGTCCACCCTGATCCCCGTCAAACTTCCCGGGACCTATGCGGAACATCCGGTGGTTGGGCGGGATCGCGACCGTGCTTGCCGTGATCGGGGCGGCGACCGTCCTTCAGAGCTTTTCGGCGAGCGGTGCCGCCGCCCAGGCCGCGAACAGGCCCGCATTGGCGGCCAACAGGGCTGGGGCGCCTGTGGACTACTCCGCCTCAGTGCCTAGCTACACCAATCGGTTGCTGCTGCACCGCGACTCGCTGCAGCCGAACCCCGCTCCGGTGGCTCCTGCGCCCCCGCAGGTGCCTGCGACCCACTCCCAACTGGTGGCGCCGGCGCCCGCACCCCGATCTCTGGCCATCGGCTCGAACCAGCAGGTGCTCATCAACCAGGATCGTGCCGCCGCCGGCCTCGGGCCGCTCAGCTGGAGCAGCTGTCTTGCGCGAGTCGCTGTTAGCAACGCCCAGCGAATGGTCGCTCAGGGTTTCATCTCGCACACCAACGGCCCCAACGTGGACCTCGCATGCGGCCTGGGTTACTACGCTGGTGAGAACGTCGGCTACTGGGGTGGCGGTGTCGACGACGCGCAGCTCAACACGCTGTTCATGAACAGCGCGGACCACCGCGCCAACATCATGGGCCCGTACCACTACGTGGCCACCGCGTGGTTGACGGCGCCCAACGGCACGGGCTACATAGCGGTCGAGTTCAGCTGACCGTATAGCGCCTCGGCGACCGGAACAAACCGGTCCGGCCAATGTCCTGATGAACAGATGGTGCGCCTGGCAGGAATCGAACCTGCTGCCTTTCGGTCCGGAGCCGAACGCTCTGTCCGGTGAGCTACAGGCGCAAGAGGTCTCGGACAGAGTAGATCGTATATCGGCGTACTAATGCCCGGTGACAGCGCCGGATACAGGGCGACTCCCGCGAGACTCCCGGCGGCTCGAACGCAGGGTGCCCAGAATCGCGCAACGAGAACTAAGATCGTGTTGCGATGAGCGCCGACGATAACGATTTTGATGTTGCCAAGAAGGTAACCAACCTACTCCAAGGTGTCGCCAAAGAAAGACAGCAGAAGATTCTGCGTTGGGTAGCCGAGAACTTCGACCTGGCGATGACCAATCCGACACCTGGTCAGGGTCCGAGTAACCCCGCACAAGGCGGAACGCCAGGCGGGATGGCGGGACAGCAAGGGCGAGCTCTTGACGTCAAGACGTTCATTGATTCGAAGAACCCTGGAAGTGATGTCCAGTTTGCCACGGCGATCGCGTACTACTACCGCTTCGAGGCTCCAGCCGAGCAACGGAAGGATTCGATTACCGCGGAAACGTTGCAAGATGCCACGCGACTCGCAGGCCGAACTCGAATTACGCAACCTCGGGTCGTCTTGCACAACGCAAAGAAGCAGGGCTACCTCGATAGCGCGGACCGCGGACAATTCCGGATTAACACAGTCGGCGAGAACCTGATCGCCATGGCGCTACCCAGTTCCGGCAAGGCGGCTTCGTCGACGCGGAAATCGCGGGCAGGAAGGCCGACTGCTAAGAAGCCGCAGGCGACCCGAGGAAGGAAGGTCACGGCAAGAACCAAGCGCCCATAGGCAGTTCTGTGGTCGAATCAGGTGGATAACCCCGTTGACGCAATCGACCAAGCTCTGCGAGAGGTCGAGTCGGCCCGCAAACGAGTAACGGGCGGCAAATCGAGGCAAGTTACACAGTCCGACATGCTCGATTACTTGAAGTCGGTCGCGTACGCATGGTTCAAGTCACATCGTCCGACACTACAAGGCGGGGTGCCTGCCACTGAGGTTGGCGAGGTCGACTCTCCTTTGCAACGAATCCTTGATGCTACCGACCGGGCGTCGGCCCGGACGACCTACATGGATTCACTCAAAGACGCGAAAGCGGCTTTGATCCGACTACGCTCGGCAGCACTTACGACACTAGTACCAGCACCACAGCACGTCACACCGCCACCGGACTTCATGCCGCTCGCGTCCGACGCGACGATGCGCGACATCCTCGTCGGGCGTTGGCAAGAGTGCCAGCTCTGCCTTCAAGTTGGTGCCCACATGGCCGCAACGGTGATGATGGGTGGCTTTCTTGAAGCGCTGTTCGTCGCACGCGCGAACCACCTAGCCGATAAGGGGCCGCTCTTTCGAGCGAAGGCAACACCCGTCGACAGCAAGACCAGGAAGCCGGTGCAACTCTCCGATTGGACGCTGCGCCACTACATCGACGTCGGCCAGGAGCTGGGCTGGATATCCCGCTCAGGAAAAGACGTCGCGGCTGTGCTGCGGGATTATCGCAACTATATTCACCCCGAGAAGCAACGCTCGCACGGCGTCACGCTCAACGCACACGATTCCGCGATGTTCTGGGAGGTCACGAGAAGCTTGACCCAACAACTGCTGAAGTAGGAGCGGAGTAATCCGCCCGCCGCGCCGCAAAGCGGCTGGGTCTGTAACATATCGGGCGACGACCCGCCGGGCCTACGACACGGACCCGGACTGTGAATCTTGGCTGCATGGGGTCTGCGGCTCTTTCGATCCCGCCCTCACGAAGGCGGTAACCGAAGGAGCACATATGTCGAATCCATCCGATCACCGGCTGCCGTATCTAATCGAAGCGAGCGGGCTGCCGTCGGATCTGAAGCAAAGGATCCTGAACGAGCTTCGCGTCTGGACGGAGGGGGTTGAGCGCGTGAACGCCCACATCGCACTTGAAAAGAACGCCACCGAACGCATCAAGGCGCTGTCCGCCGACGACCTCGAGCAGCTCTCGCTCATCGTCAACCTGTTAGCTACTGGCCAGGAGTTCGGGTTTCGAACTGCGCACGACGCCCGGTTAAGTGACGAGGAGCAGGAAGCGGCCACCGTCATCAACAACGGCGTGTTCGGCATGCCACTTGCTCTGATGAAGGAGGTGGCAAACATCGTCCGGGCGCTGCGGGTGCCGGGTGCGCGTCTGGACTCGTGGAAGGTCGTCTGGGCGAGCGGCGAAGTCCTGAGTGCGATGGGGCAGGGGACGCCGGAGGTGCGGTCGTGAGCACGAAAGTTGGGCCGATGAGCCGTCGCGAGCTGATGGCAGAGACGACCGAACACTTGACATATCTACCCGACGAGGAGCTGCGGCAGGTATCGATGCTAGTCACGATGCTGGCGGAGCCCGATGCACAGCTTCACTCCTACGAGATTCGCGACTCGAACGGCAAAGTCTTGATGGCAATGAGGCCGTCGGTAGAGATGCCAGCGTCCTGATGCCGAAGCTAGACGACGAAACCGCCGGTAAAGTTAAGCGCGCGGACGGGCCGTTCGAGCCTCCTCCGCTGCTCCAGCCCGGCCTGTACCCCGGCACCCTGCTCCGGGTGTCGGTTTGCACGAGCCAATATCACCGTGGTTGCAGCTGGGACTGGGATTTCGACCTTGGAGATCGCAGACTCGTCTACTACACCAAACTCGGGCGCTACCCGGACGACCAGGAGAGCTACTGGCTCCGGCGCTTGAAGGAGGTCTTCGCAGCGTTCGGAGCGTCCACCGAGGCTGACACGGACGATCTGGTCGGAAGGTCGGTTCGGCTTCGGGTCTCTCAACGCAAGGACCAGTACGGCCACACCGACAACCGGATCGAGCGGGTGTTGCCGTTGGACTCGTAAGCCGACAACGCCACTACCACATACATTGACAGCGGACCTACCAGCATGGTTTTTTGGGGGTGGGGTGAGAGGGGCGCCGTACATCGCGGCGCCACTCCCCCATTTCAAGGAGGACACCATGTCAGTCAAGGGAACGAAGATCGCGACGAAGTCGGCGGCGAAGACCACCAAGTCCAAGACCAAGGCCGCTCCCGTCGTGGAGGTGGCGAAGCCCAAGGCCAAGGCTCTTAGCCCGTGCATGTGCGGGTGCGGCGCAGAGACGCAGTCGCGTTTCAAGCCTGGCCACGATGCCCGCTTGCACTCGCGGTTGATCAACGAGGCAATCGCTGGCAGCAAGGCGGCGGAGAAGCGGCTTGACGAACTCGGCTGGCTGCCCTCCCTCGCGAAGGCGAAGGCGAGCCGCGACGCGAAGGCGGCAGCCAAAGCGAAGCGCGAATCGGCAGCGTGAGGTTCCACACGGCGGAGCAGTTCACGGCGCAGCCGGTCGGCCACCGGGTCGATCGGCTGCTCACGTCTATGAGGAGACATCGCAATGAGTCAAGGCAGTGTGTATCGGCGGTGCGGCAGTTGCATGAAGCGCATACCGAAGGGCAAGAAGGTCTGCAACAAATGTGGTCATACCAAGGAGGGGACCTGGGCCTTCCGGGTCAACCTCGCGGCGCCCGGCGCACCACGCGAGATGAAGTGGGGTTACGGTTTCGAGACTCAGAAGGAGGCGCAGGAGGAGCTGGACCGCCTCCGCACGACCAAGCGCGAGGGCACGTACGTCAAGCGTGATCGCAAGCTGACTCTCGCCGCCTACCTCGACGACTGGTTGGTCAAGGCGGGCACGCTTCGGGGCTGGTCCGAGAGTGCGAAGCGAGACTATGAGGGCAGCGTCCGTCGGTTCATCAAGCCGAAGCTCGGGCACCTACTGCTCCAGGACCTCACCACCCCAACGATCGTCGCGTTCTACGGCTGGCTGTTGACCAGCGGCAAGGTCAACGGGACCGGACTCAGCCACAAGAGCGTCCATAACGTCGAAATTTGCCTGCGCTCGGCGCTGAGCTTCGCTGTTAAACCGCTCAAGCTCATCCGCGACAACCCCGCGTCGGGCGCGTTCGACTTCTCGCCGAGCAGGCACCGCGTCGAAATGAAGGTCTGGAGCGCGGAGCAGATCGACCGCTTTCTGAGGTTCACCGAGAGGGACGAGGAGGCCGTGGTGTACCGCGTCGCGGCGCTGACTGGCATGCGACGCGGGGAGGTGCTGGGGCTGCGACGCGGCGACCTCGATCTCAACGCCACCCACCCCGCATTGAACGTTCGGCAGCAGCTGACCCGCAACGGCGCCCACCTGGAGATCGTCGGCTTAAAGAATGACTCGGCGGGGTGGCGGACGATTGACCTCGACCCCGTCACCGCGCGCATGCTCGCGGAGCGCAAGGCGCGGGTGGCGACGGAGCAGCTGGTTCTCGGCCGGGACTACTCCAAGCTCGACCTCATCTTCTGCAACGCCCTTGGCGAGTGGCTGGACCCGGACGTGATCGGCAGGAAGCGCAAAGTGAGGGCGGCTCAGGCTGGGTTGCCACGCATCCGAATGCACGACCTCCGGCATTCCCACGCGACGTTCTTGTTGGCGAAGGGCTTGCCGCTGGTCTACGTGGCGAATCGCCTTGGGGACAAACCGCAAACCGTGTCGGACACGTACGCCCATGTCATTCCGACGATGGGGCAAGACGCGGTGCGCGCACTGGACGCGGCTTTCAATGGCTAGCGATCGCTTGTTTCCGGAGCCGCCTGAGGTCGCCGCCGAGTTGGGCTGCACTTACGACGCGGACCCGACAACCCTGACTTCGCTCCATAAGCCAACAGACGAGCTCGGCTTCAGCGACGCCATGATCCGACTGAACCCGCCCAGACACCTCCCGTCGTGGCTCCGGCGACTCTGGGAGCGAGTGGGCCGCTCGTAGCGGGTCGCGGGAGTTCACGGAACGGCCTTCCCGAACTTTCTGTGGGGTGGCGGGGGCCGAGACACCACCCCAGCAAGAGGAGCGTTCCGAAAGACGCCGGGGACTCCATATCTTGCGTGCTGCCAAATCGCAGGATTATGATGTGGGGTACGGGCCGCTGGGCCCAGGTCTCAGGGAATGGAGTAGCGTAAATCCCCGGCTGTTGAGACCGCAGCTCCTTGTGAAAGGAGCACACGTGTCCAGCGGTAACAGAACCACTCGACTCACTGGCCCCGAGCTTCGAGCCGTGCGCGAAGCAGCGGGCATCGGTCAGAAGGAACTCGCGCGGGAACTTGGTTATCACAGTTCGGGCGACGTCTCGCATCACGAGGCGCGACTCCGACATAACCGGTTCACCGTTCAGCGCTTCCTGACCGCCATCGAAGAGCTCAAAACTCGGAAATCAGGCAACCGGCTGTCGCGCCAGCAACGTGAACGCGAACGACAGGTGCAGCTGGCACAGCTGGTGCGAGCCGCTGAGAAGCTGAGCCGGGATGCGCAAAAGCTGCTGGTCACGCGATGACAATTGCAGAGCTTCCGCTCGTCCTCACCCCATCTGACGTGCAGCGCGTCCTCCGAATCGGGCGTCGCCAAACGTATTCGCTTCTCGACTCAGGCGCGATCCGGAGCGTCCGCGTGGGCCGCTCGATCCGCATTCCTCGGTCGAACTTGCTCGCCTACTTGAGCAAGCCCGAAGACAAATCAGCCGAACCGACTGGAAACGGTCCGGCTGATGCACGCGCAGGAGGTGCAGCCGATGACCCGGCCACGACCATCCGCTAAGAGTCAAGCAGATCGCATTTCAGCTGCACAAGATCCCGGCTCGGACGGGAGGCATCAATAGCCGATAAATCCAACCGCTGCCAACGCTGCCGCCGACCGTTGCCGCCGAGACCAGTGAGGCACACGTCGTGGGAGACGTACGAAGTGACCCTGTTCTGCTCGATGAAATGCGTCAGGACGTGGCTCAAGGCGCAGCGACAGCGACAGGTGGCGTCATGAGCGACAAGGTCGCTGCCCGCGATTTCCTCGACCGCGTCCTCGGTCCACACCTCGGCTACGTCGCACTGACTGCCGCACTTCCCCGCGAAAAGGGCAAGGCGGGGATGGCGCAGAAGTTCTTCCGCTGGCCCGGCCAGAAGGTCGCTGCGTTGGCGTGGGCCGACACGGAATCAGCCATCGGACGCGACGTTTATTTCACGCCAGCGTTGCTCCGACGACGCGGACGCAAGGAGGAAGACGCCCTCTCCGCTTGCTGCTTGTGGGGCGAGTTCGATGAGCCGTCGCCGGAACAGTTGGCACGGATGCGCGAACTACCAGGCTTGGTCCTGGTGGCATCGTCACCGCGCCACTACCACCTGTACCTGCGAATGGAGGAGGGGTTACCGGCCGCCGAAATCAAGGACCTCAATCTGCGACTCCGCTCGCACCTTGGTTATGACGCCGCCTACAGCCCGCACCCGGGGTCGGTCCTGCGGCTGGTCGGCTATCCGAACCACAAACACGGCGGCGCCCAGGTGGAGCTTCTCCAGCACGACGGCCAGGTTGACCCGGAGCGACTACGCCAGCTCCTCCCTCCTCTGAAACCGGACGCGGGAAAGACGGACACGAAGCTTGAGGGATTGGCGGCCCTCTTAGACGGCGGTCCGGACGACCCCGAGAAAGGCAACACGTGGATGACCAAGGTTGCCGGCCATTTGGCAAAGATGGCGCCTTACCAGGACGGCTACGAGGCGCTCGTGAGGCTCGCGAACCGCACCCTTGCCGACCCGATTGCCGACAACGACCTGACCAAGCTGATGAGCGGCATTTGGGAGAAGGAGCACGCGAAGGTCGATGCGGAACTCGACAAGGAGAAGACCCGCTTACGCATCCGGCGCCAGGCGGAGCGCGAGGTCAAAGCAGACGAGGCTGCCGCCGATTTCCGCGAGCCCGAGTTTTTGCCGTCGCTAGCCGACGACCTGGTCGAGACGCCCGAAGTGCTGCCGACAACGATCGAGTCGCTGCACCGCACAGGCTTTAACGCCTTGATCGCGGCAGCCGCCAAGACCGGCAAGACCGAACTCGGCGTCGAGGTCGTCCGCTCGCTGGTCGATGGTGTGCCGTTCCTTGGTCGCTTCAAGGTGGAGTTCGAGGGTCGGGTCGCGTTCGCCAACTACGAACTCGATAAGCCGCAGATGATCGACACCTTTCGGCTCCACGGCGTTCAACATCCGGAGCGGATCTCGACCCTCAACCTGCGCGGCCTACAGCTCCCGATCGAGTCCGAGGCCGGACGCGCGTGGTTCATCAACTGGTTGAAGGAGCACGAGATCAAGGCGCTGGTGATGGACCCGCTGAGCCGCGCCTTCGCCGGGGACGAGGACAAGGTGGCCGAGATCCGGCCTTTCCTCGACGCAGTCGATGCGATCAAGTTCGAGACCGGGGTCCGCGACCTCTTCCTCATTCACCACTTCGGTCACGTCGCAGAGCGAGCACGTGGAACGTCCCGGTTGCTCGGCTGGCCAGACGCTCTGTGGACCTACACCCGACAGCACGACGACCGCTACCTCGCGGTCGAAGGTCGGAACGGCGCGTTCCTCGCTGAGTCGAAGCTGGAGTTCGATCCGCGGACGCACCGGCTGCAGATGGTGGGCGGCTCTCGCAGGGAGGGCAAGAACCAAGAGGCCGATGACCGGCTGGCCTTTAGAAAGGGTGAGGTTCGACGGTTCGTCAAGGAACACCCTGGCTTGTCGCAGACGAAGATCGAGGCTGGCGTCGAAGGTCGCGCAATCGACATTCGGAGAGCGCTCCGCGAGCTGGTTGAGACGGGTTTGGTTCGACAGACAGGGAACAGCTACTACCCGGTCAAGGGGGTGTCGGGTTGATACCCCGTCCCACCCCGTCCAATGCCGTCCCGGACGGGCCGGACGACCCCCGTCCCCCGGCTCCCCCTAAAAGGGGGCCGGGACGGGACGGGGTGTCGGGGTCTGGCGGACGGGCCGCTGACGGGACGGGGATGCCGATGCTGATCGGCGAGCAGGTGGGTAGTGGGTGGCGAGTCTGGTGCCCGCACTGTCGCGTCTACCACCACCACGGCGCTGGTGGGGGGCACCGCCGTGCCCACTGCACCGACCCCAAGAGTCCGTACCGCGAGACCGGTTACGTGGTGATCTCGAAAGCGAAGGCGCAGCTACTCGACAGGAGAACCCCATGAGTGGTGGTAGCGCCGCGCAAGTCCGAGACTGCTGCGCACGCTCGCGCGCACACACGAACCCAGCCAACTCTTTGTCGCCTCGCGCGCATACGAAGAAGGCTTGCTGAATGACTTCTGACAGAGCCAAAGCGAAGGCAAGCTTCGACAAAAACATGAGGCCATGGTTGGAGCGCACCAAAGAGGAGCGGGCTGGTCGGCGTGACCAGCGCGTTCTCGAAGCGGCACAGAAGCGAATGCGTGAACAGGCCGAGCGCCTGGCGCCCAAGCTCGCCTTACTTCGGGAGTACAACGAGGAGCGCTTGCGCGCCATCGAGCACCGCAAGAAAGTCAATGCGCTGGCAGCGCAGGTGATCCAGGCGCTGAGCGACCTACCCGCCGTCCCGCCCGGCGTGACCGACCGCCAGCTCCGCCGCCTGGAGAACAAGGCTCGCCGCGCTCCGACCCCAACGGAAAGCTCTCCCGAACTCGCGGAGACGCTCGACGCCGCGCCACAGCCTGGGATGGCTACTCCCCCTCCCGCGCCGCGAGAAGACCGTCCGAGACCTTCGACCTGGACGACCAGTGTGGGTGGCGTGTCGTACTGCCTCCACGGTTTGACGACTTGCGACGCGTGCGGCTCTCAGGAGGTGCGTCCATGACCTTCTCTGGAAATCGGCGAGAGTCGAGCGGGGAGTCGCCCATTCCGCGACGACCTCTCTCCACGGGGGACGGAAACCTCCTGTCGTTCGGTCTTGGGCCGAAAGACACGGTCGCGGCACCTTCGCCAGCAGGCGTCCCGGAAGGTGTCCGGGGTGTGGGCGGCGGCAGTTCGGACAGGCGACTCCGATTTGACGCGACGCCAGCGGAGACGCTACGGCGGGGAGATGGTGTCTCCGGGCGTACCCCCACCCGCGCCTGTCGAGGGAGGCGTCGGATCGCGTCGGGTCGCGATCCCCTTAACTTTGGCGACGGCAGTTTGCACCGGGCCAGATCGTTGCGGGGGCCGCATGAGAACCTGGCGAGCCGCGTCCGCGAATGCCCGAGCCATCAAACCGAGTGCCTTGCCCTTCTCATAAGAGTTCGACTTGCCCCCCGTCGCACGCGCTTCGCTGAGGAAGGCAAGAATCGCGTTCGAATAGGCGGATGCCGGACCATACAGGTCTTCACTAAGGAGTCTGATGGTCGAACCGGCGCGCATCAGGCGATTCACAGGCTCACTTGGCCACGGAGGCTTGGAGGTTGGCGTGACGTCAGTGGCCGAATCCATTACCTGCGGCCCTGCCGCAAGTACGTCCGCGCAGATTTGGAGCAACTGGTCTCGGCGCCACTGAGCGAGTTCGCTCTCGGCCTGCCATCGCGAGCCGAAGTAGCCGCCCGTGAAAGCCGCAAGCGCTCCGATCACGGCCGCGAGGATGACCGCGGTCCACTCCACGTCGCCGATGGTAGCCCTGACGCCGCAACTCGTCCTAAGGAGGTTAGATGACGACCGATTACCTGCGCCTGCAGCGCGAACTCGCCGACTTGGAACTCACGCCGCTGGGCACGATCAAAGCGCGAAGTTCCGTTCGACCGCCCGCTAATCAAGCGAGTAACTCTGCGTCCAGGCATGGACCTGCCCAAACTGCTTGACTCCATCGCCGAACTGACCGAATTCTGCGTCGAGCTGATCGCCGACGTTGCCGACGAGGAGGAGCGTGCCGCTGCCGAGGTGCGGATCGCAGCACTTGAGGCGCAACGCGCCGAGGCCGTTACCTACGCTCGCGAGTTCAAGCGCAAGAGAGGCATTCGGTGAAAGTCGCGGTCCGAGTCGAACCCTCGGCGCGCTGCTGCGGTTGCGGTCGCCGCTTCGCCCCTGCAGAGCGGTGTTGGGTCGGCCACTACTCGCTCGATGTGCAGATCCGTGGCTCACACCAACGCGCGCTGACCTACTGCGAGCGCTGCCGCGCCGCAGGCTTTCCCTGCGACGGCTTCGAGGAGGTGGCGCACCCGTGAGCGTCAATCGAATCGACCTGGTCTACCTGAGCAGAGATGCGGTCGAGCGTTGTTATGTCTGCGGCGAGCCTCTCGCGCCGTGGCCTTCGCGCATCTTCAGTCCTCCAGCCTTCGCGCCGCGATTCATCGCCGTGCATGACGCGTGCGAGCCCGACTACGTCGCGTTCTCCGAACACCAAGCGGCGCTGCGGAGTCTTCAATAGCCGGATTCGCCATTCCGTTCCACGCCATCGCGCGCTGGATCGAGCGCGTCGAGCCGAACGCCACCCCAGCCGCTGCCGGAGCCGCGCTGCTCCGCTTCTTGGAAGGCGCCACCCTGACCGAACGCAAACCGGGATGGCTGCATCAAGTCCAAGGCCCGGAGCGCGTGGTGTCGCTCGGCATGGTTCGACACACCGACCCGCTCACGCTCTGCGCGAGCAACTCGGCGTGGCCCGACGTGGTGGTGCTGCTCAAGCGCGCCACGCCGCCGCGAGCCCTCACGGTCGTCACTCGCGAACTCGAAGACCGGCGCGCGGCCGAGACTGAACGCCGAGTCCGCGCCATCAATCAGAGCGCCCGTGAACTGCGCCGTGGCTACGGCCGCCGCCTGCGCCGCATGGCTCGGCGCTGGGGTCATCAATAAGGCGCTGGCTCTCCGCCGACCAAGCTCTCTCCGACCCACAACGCTGGGATGACACCGCTTTCGAACTGTTCACGAGAATGCGCGCAGACCGCGCGCCGTGGGCTCAGAACGAGGCAGCGTGGCTAACGCAGGCTGAGAAGAGGCGAGTTCGCACCGAGGAGGTGGCGCCGCTCGTCGCGGCGGGCCTCACCGCCGCACAGATCGCTGCCAGAACCGGGCTCTCGCGCAAATCGGCCAAGCAAGCCGCGCGACGGGCACGCCTCGTGGGTCGGAGGCTGTAGTCCCCTATTGCGTGTTCTGCTGTTCTTATGAGCCCACGCGTAGCGGTCGCGATTTTGGATTACGACATGCAACCGATCTCGTTCTCGATGACGCCTGACTTCGTGCGGGAGGTCGCTGCTCGCTTGGCCTTCGAGAAGGAGAAAGCGATGCCTGCGCCTCGCACCGCCCGCTACTCGGTGGAGCGGGAGCGTTTGCAGGTTCTTCGGCAACTTGGCGGCCTCGACCCCGCAGCCGACTTGCCACCTGACGAGATGGCGGCTTGGAAGCACCTCGAAGACACTCACGAATACCTGTTGCCCAAAGAGGAGGATCAATCGGGAACAAGCTAAAGACCGCGTTCGGCGAGACCGAGAAGCAGAAGCGCAAGCGCCTGTTGAAGATGGCGCGCACGAGCACCGATCCACGGGAGCGTTCGTGGGCGATGGTGCAGCTTGACGAGATAAGGGCGGCGAGTGTCAACAAGAGCGCCCCCATGAAGACCGCTGTGGCTCTGCCTGAAGGCAAGAAGGCAACGCGCGACCTCGTCACGCACCTGGAACGCCAGGCCGTCTACGCGGCCGACCCACGCATCCGCCTTCGCGCCCAGGACGATCTCAGACAACTCGGAAGGAGCTGACCATGACGACACCCAACCCCGGACTCGCCGACCCGATGGAGCAACCGCTGCCTAACTCGGGCCCGATCTCCCCGACTCAATTCCAGCGGGGTCCGTTGACCGCAGGCCACCAGCGCCTGTCGCCCGGCGATTCGCCTGTGGATACGAATGTGACCAAGGGCGACGGCCCAGCGCCACACCCGACCCGCGCTGCGGACTCTACTCGTGGCGTTGGCGAGTCGGTGCCTGGCTCGGCGCGCCCTTCTCCCAGTAACGAGCCGAGGGCGGCGATGACACCCGAGGAGTACTGGTCACAGCAGAACCTGGCGGCGCAGGACCTCCGAGTCCAGAACGTCAGGCCCGGCGGTCAAGTCGATAACCGCGACGACTCGGCGCTCAAGCCGGTCGACACCGTCGACGCAGCCAAGCCAGCCGTGACTTTGGAGCAGTACCGCAAGGAGGAGGACCACTCGTGAGCAAGCGACTACCGGGCCTGTATTTTCGCCCCGGCGTCCGCACCATCTTGACGTTAGGCGGCGAGCACGACCACTCCCCTGGCCGCTGGCACGAAGGCCCGAGTGTGGTGGTGTGCGACGACGCCCGCTGTCGTCAGGAGCTGATCCGTAAGGGGGGCATCGAACTGGTCAGCCGCACGTGGTTCATTGCCCGCGACCGCGCCAGCTTCAACGTCACGCAGGACGACGGCTCCAACCACCTCCACGAGCCCGCAGGCAAGGACTACACCGTGACCTGCGACTCACCGACCTGCAACGCGTTCTTCGCCAACGATCACGACGCGGCGTCGCTGAAGGCGGAGACCCGACCCAAGACCGTCGCCGAGATCGACGCTGAACAGCAGGCGTTCGAGGCGCGCGCTCGCGAAGAGGCCGCGATCGAGGTCGAGGTCGGGCGCCAGCGACGCTCTGCCATGTTCCCAATGTTGAGGCGCTGAGCCAGAGCGCGAGAGGGCTAGCCTGCTTGGTATCCAGGTGATGGGTGTGGGTCCAGTAGCCGCCCTCGCCGCCCGGCCCTCTCCGCTCACCCTCGAATCGTCCAACTCCCTGGTGGCGGCATGTGGGAAACGAGCGCTATGAAGGGGACCGAAGAAATGTTCGCTCCACTGAGCCCAGAACTACTTGACTATCGAGCGTGTCAAATAGATGATGCAGCGACCAAGTCAGTAATCGCGGAGGTGTAGTTCAGACGAATGGCAATATCGCAAAGGGCCCTTGAATACATGGTCGTCGAGTCCAAGGAGACTCCGGGTGAGTGGCGGGCCGAAGCAATCGATCACTCTAAGGATGGGGACTGTTTCGTGGTGCTCTTCAGCGGTCCAGACGCCAAAAAGCGGGCCGAAGAATACGCTCGCTGGAAGAGCCGCTAGTACGCAACCTCGACGTCGATTTGGCTAACACATGTCTGCGGTCGGGTATGCCTCGGCCCCGTGTGCCAATCTCCCGCACGCGCCTGAACGTCGGTGAGTTCTGCAATCCGGCAGCAGCGCCAAGCACCCCACGGCGGCAGTCCTCGGCTGCTCGTGCCTGCGAACTGATAGAAGAGCGCTTGTAGGTCACCCTCGGGACCCTGCCCGATAACGTGCGGGCACATCTCACGGTAATGGCCCTGGTAATTGGCCGTGATTTGGAGCTTGTTAAGTATCGCGTCGCGGATCATCGAATAGGCGTCCACGTTCGAATGCCACCTTATCCGGCGCAGCGCCACTTTACAAGTCCTGCATCGGCGTAAAAGTCCTTCCAGGGAAGCTGCCTGAGCCGCGCGTTCCAGAAGAGCGGCAGCCTCACTGCATAGAGAACGCTTTGATTCCTGCCAGGCGCACCTTCCAGCCACTCGGGAGAAGGACGCCACCGAGACCCTCAAGCTCGCGTCTCCGGAAAGCGGCCGAACCCGGGCTGCACTTAGGAGCGCGGCGCGGCAAAGCCCTCCTCGGACTGCTAGACTGCTCCCACCGGCAGGCATGGCGTCCTGTCGAGTCCAGATCGGGCATTGCGTCCCGACAAGAGGAGGCACTCAAAAATGAGTGTGATAACGAAGTTGGCCGAGGAGGTCATTTACATGGGCGATTTGGCGCAGGCCATCGTGGCGTTGGGTCGGGCGTCTGAACGGAGGCAGGGCGCGCGGGCCGACCTCATCGAGGCGACCGACACGATAGCTAACGCGATTCGGGAGCAGCTCCGGTCTGGCGACTCGGTCGAGGTGGAGGGCCACCAAGAATTGCTGGCGAGCCTGCTCTCCACAACCCAGGTGACCTACCGAGCCGTATCGGTCAGGAAGCAGCTCACCACCGGAGCGGGGAAAGCGGAGGACGCACTCCTTCGCGCCGTGGGCAAAAGTAAGGCCGTGTTTGGCACCCAAGGCCCAGGTTCATTCGAGATGGTTCAAATCCCAGGCGAGATTGTTCATTCAGCGAGCGACGAAGAGCGACAGGCTTTCGTACACGAAGCAGGTGCGGTGGTGGCCGCGTTTCGGCGACTCCTTGATGAACAAGCGACTAAGAACGAGGCCGCTGCCAAGAAGGCGACCAAGTTAACTCCACGTTAGCAATGGCGGTGGGGTGTTCTCGAGACACAACGAAGGAGGTGATACCAAGATGGCAGCGAAGACACGGGTAGGGAGTGGCGGCTTCGGCTTTGAGCACTTCTTGCTGCTGCTGCTAGGCGCGATAGCGTTCAAGGTGGCAGTAGACGAAGGTGCACTCATTGCCGAGCATGGCTTCGACAACTGGCGTCGTCATCGTCTCGGCTGGTAGGCCGAATCACCCAAGCCGCCCGCGCCCCGCATTCATCCGAAGGCCGGGCGGCACCTTCACAGACGCTAGCCCCAGATCGCCTTCTTCGCAGCCTCGCTCGCAACGTCGACCAAGACGTCCCGTAGGGCGTTCGCTGTTCCGACTCCAGCCTTCGCTACCAGACGCTTGAAACGGATCGCTGCGACCTGCGTTCGTGGCACATCTCGCGAGAGGTCATCCAGCGTGCCTGCCAACTCCGTCCGTTCCTCCGCCGACAAGTGCTCGGCCTCGCGGGCCAGCACGCGGGCTGCTTCAAGTCGACGCTCGGTCCAAGGGAACGGCTTGCCACAGTCGGGGCAAAATGCCGGGGGCCTGTAAGGGAGGCCGATAATGCCGCCGGAATAAGCACCCCGGATGGGGTGCTCGCACGACGGGCAAGCCGTGATAGTCGCTTCACCGCAGGTCTCGCAGAAATCGCGCCTGAACTGCGGACCGTACTGAGACATGGACGTGGCGACGTGGCCATTGGGACAGACCTGAGCGATGTCGTAGACCTCACCCACAGGGCGAATCGTAGCGACGCGACTCCCCGAGCGACTCCGTTCGGTCGGACACCGGGGGATACCCCGGGACACGCTGAGTTTCCGAGAGCCCCGTAGGAGGACACGTCCGGAAATCCGAGGACATTTCGGGACACGCCCACCCTGGGTCCGGAGCCGAACGCTCTGTCCGGTGAGCTACAGGCGCGCTGAGGACTACCCACACTAGTACACTCCGGCACCCGTGGGTCGTTTGATCGGGCTCCTCTCCGTCATGGCTCTGGCCGCGGCGTGCCAGGGTCAGTCGCAGGCCTCGCCCGGGCCGAGCCCGGCGCCAACCCCCCACACCACGCCGCTCGCAGCCGTCCTGCAGTCGACCGAGGTGCCGGGCGGGCTGTTCAACTGCCTGGCGTCAGGCCCGATCGACTCGTACATCACGACCGTCGCCGGAGCCAGCCCTTCGGTTTCCTCCGCCGCCTCCTCGGAGTGGGCAAAGCTCAAAGCCGGCGGCGCGACGGCGGCGGCCATGTCCATCTACGCCGACGACGCGACAGCCTGTGCCGCCGAGGTGGGCGCCACGTCCGGCGCGAGGTCGGCCACGAGCTTCGTCGCGATCTTTGGCGATGCAGGGGAGGCCGACCGGGCCTGGGTCGACGGCGTGTTCGGATTCACACCGCCCGCAGTGGGCGAGCAGGCGCCAGGCGTGACGCTGGGCTCGGGCACCGGGCTTGGAATCAGCTCGTTCACCTTCGAGCGCACACCCGTGCTTCTCGCCTCATGGCACCGCTCGGTGTTCGTGGCCGTGGTGGTGTTCGTGAATCTCGACGCCGGTCCTTTCAAGGCAGCGACGGCCGCCGTCGACGCTCGCCTAAACTGAACCCCTCGCGCGCCTGTAGCTCACCGGACAGAGCGCTTGCCTGCGGAGCAAGAGGCAGCAAGTTCGATTCTTGCCAGGCGCACCAGTTCTGCCCGATCTCGGCGATTTCGTATTTGGATCTGGCGCTTGCTCGAATTGCTGAACCCTTGCCAGCGGCTTGCTGGAGGCCTATGCTCTGCACGAAGCAAGCGCGGCACTGAGGCGCAATCCTGGCAATCACGCATTAAGGAGGCAGGCGCCCTATGGCCAGTCCCAAGTTGAAGATCGTCGAGAAGCGCGTCAGCGCCCTGGAGCAGCTCGTCGCCGATTACCTCGCCCATCAGCGCGGCCGCGGGCTCTCGTCGCGCAGCACTGCGTTGACGGCCAACGTGCTCGAGCACCGATGGCTGCCCTGGTGCGCCAAAGCAGAGATCACCGCGCCGGAGCAGCTCGAGCAGCGAGTGCTCGATCGCTGGAGCGCATATCTGCTCGAGGATCACCGCACGCCAGCCGGCAAGCCGCTGGCGCGAGAGAGCGTCCGCACCTACTTGCGCACGTTGGGTACGTTCATCCGATGGGCTCAATCAGAGGACGCCGTCGGCGCCAAGGTCAAGGCGCGGCAGCCGCTCGCCGAGCATCGGCTAGTGGAAACGTTGAGCCGCGAGGAGATCCAGCTCATGGAGGACGAGGCCAGCTCAGTCCGCGACAAGCTGATGATCCGGGTGCTCGCCGACACGGGGATTCGCCTCGGCGAGCTGCTCGGCCTGCGCGCAGCCGACCTCCAGGAGCACGGCCGCGATCGCTTCATCAAAGTGCGCGGAAAGGGTGCTCGCGAACGGCTAGTGCCTCTGCAGCCGAGTCTGTTCATGCGCCTGCGCAAGTACGCCGAGCGCGGTCGAGCCGCAAGCCCTCGCGATCGCATCTTCGTGACCACGAAGCGCAGCCCGAAGACCGGCGAGTACGAACCGCTGGCTCCGCGCTCGGTGCAGAACATGATCAAGTTCACCGCGCGCGACGCAGGCATCGAGCGCGCGGTTCATCCTCATCTCTTCAGGCACTCGTTCGCGACGTGGGCGCTGCGCAAGGGCATGAATCCGGTCCAGCTGCAGCGCATCCTCGGCCACGCCGACCTCTCCATGATCAGCAGCGTTTACTCGCACCTGACGCCCTCGGATGCGTACTCGGCGATGCTCGAGCTCGTCCGCGCAGAGAACGGCGATGCCTGAGGCTCGCTTCGCGCTCGGCAAGGTCTGGTGCGGCCGCGCCGGATGCCGCGGCCGGCTCCCTTCGCCAGCGCCTCGAGAGAATAGACGGGATCCCGCTGGCCAGTTCGTTATGGAGATGGCCGGCTGGAAACTGGATGCGGCAGGACGGTGGCGCAGATCCTCGAAGCCCGATAGCCTCGCTCACCGAAAGCGCAGGCGGGCTGAAGCGAATATGCGCGGGCTTCTTACGGGCAAGACTGGCGAAGCCTGGGATCCGGCGGAGCAGTTTGGCCGGCAGCCCGTCTCTCTGCCGATTGAGGCGATCTGTCCGAAATGCGGAGCCGTCAATTCCCTTGCCACTTCGTTGCTGGACAGCTAGACTGCCGCTCGCAATCATTCTGTAGGCCGCGACATCATCGGGCCTGCGCACCTCCCCCTTCGGGCGGAGCTGAGCAGGAGCGCGCGCCATGGAGAGCTTGGAGAGACGGGCCGGCGGCACCATCCTTGACCGCGAGCGCGCCACTTATCAACTGAGCATCCGCGGCATGAGCCAACGGGAGTGGGCGAAGCGCGCTGGCAAAACAGAAGCTCAGGTCTGCCACGCCCTGGCCGGGCGACCGGTCAATCCGAGGACGCTCAGGAAGTTGGTGGAGGCGCTGGTTGCAGCCCCGGTGCTGCCTGGCGCTGAGCTGATCGTCGCCGCGCCATCGAACGGCGCCGGAAAGAAAAACGCCGAGGGGGCTCAGGCCTCGGCGAAGGAGGTGAGCCGTCGTGCCGGCGCAACCCCGAAAGGAGTCTAGCCGAGCCCGGCGGCGATCCAAACCCCGCTCTCGGTCTGCGGTTGGAGGAGATCTGCGCGGAGCAACGTTCGAGCTGGCCCGCATGTGGGTTCGGACGGATGCGAGCTCTGGCGTCGTAGAGGTGTCGCTCTGGTCCGACAAGTTTCTGGCTTGGGCGGAGGAGGAGGCCCACCTCGACGACGACGAGGGGGAGATCGTCTGGGTGGGCCTCACGCTGGCGGACGCCAAGGCGCTGCAGGCGCAGCTCGAGAAGGCGATCCGAGAAACCGAACTCGAGCGGAGGGCGAGGCGATGAAGGCCGAGCGAACCCCGGAGCAGCTGCTCACCGCGCGTTGGCGCGAATCGTTCCTGATCGCTTGGGAGGAGCTGCCTGACCGCGTGAGCGTGCCAGGCAGGAGCACGCCGAAGGGGAACCTGCTGGCCGCCGCTATGCGCCTGGCCGCAGTCGCCTGGCCCGACGGCAAGTTGGCCGGCCAGCGCCGCGAACCCTTCACGGTGAACCAGCTGATGGTGGCGCTTGGCAGGTCAACGAACACCACGCAGGCCTTCCTCCATTGGTTCGAAGCCACCGGCTGGCTCTGCCGCCGCCAGACCCCGAACCGGCGCGACGCCGACGAGCGCTCGCTGGTCATCCCCGAGGGCGCCGTTATCGCATGGCCTGGCTGGCCCCTCGCGTCTCAACCGGTGAATGCAAACGGTGAGACGCCATCCGCGTCTCAGCCATCGAACGCAAATGGGGAGACGCGAAACGAGGCCGTCCCTGCGGCCGCGGCAGCCGCTCCGGCTGAGGATCCCGAGCCGCTCGCGTCTCCATTTGGACGCCCTGAGGGCGTTTCGCGTCTCCATTTAGACGCCCTCGCGTCTCACCGTTTGAACTCAAGCGCCGAGACGCCTCCCGGAATACCCGGAGCGTACCCGGAGAGTCTTAAGGGGGGTCTTGATACCCCCCTTAACAACCCCATCAAGGCAACCGCCACGGCGTTAGCCCCGTCGTCGAGCCACGTTCAGACCCACCTGCAAAACGGCGCCAACGTTGGACGGACGGACTGGGAGGAGGAGCGGCTCAGAACGATCCGGCAGCTGCTGGAAACGGCCATGGAGAGGTCGCGCTTCGCCGTTCACCGGACGCCCAAGGCCCGCGATCGCTGGAGCAAATTCTTCGGCGCCTTCAGTGCTGAGCTGGCGCAGTGCGAGCTCTCGGAATCGCTGATCAAGCGCCGAGCTCAAGACTTCTTCTGCGAGCAAGTCTGGTCAAGGCTCGGCGATGAGGCAGATCGGGAGAGATTGCGCCGCAGGATGTTCGAGTCGAACCGCGTGCACCGTCGCACGAGGTCCATGCGATGAGCGAGCTCGCCGCCTTCGAGGCCTTCCGCGAGCACACCTCCAGCTGCGGCGCATGCCGGCCTAAATCGGGTCTGGCCTGCGAGCTCGGCCTGCGTCTGCATGACGCGTGGCGCCGCGCGGCCGAGGCCGAAGAGCGCGAGCGCAAACAGCGCGAGCTCGCGCAGCAGCCAGCTCGGCGCCGGTCGGCCGGTCGAGTGGGCGGTGCTGGTCGAGGTTCAGGTGTCACCTCCCCGGCATCGTCCACTCGCCTCTATCCGTTCAGGTTCGCCGGCGAGGCCGGCAAGGAGGCATGACGTGGGACGTTTCTCAATCCTCTTGTCAGCGCTCGAGGCCGTCGGCTTGGCGTCTGGTTCGCCCTTCGAGGACGACCGGAAGACGCAGGAGGCGATCGAGCACGCAACCGATCGGCTCCTGGACAAGTTGCATCAGCGGCGCCAGGCGATCCTGGCCAGGGTGCGCGAGCTGCCGGCTGGAACGCCGACCTCGGCTGAGGCCGCGACCAAAGCGAAGCGCGTCGGCGAGTTTGAAGCGCTGCAGCTGCTCAACGAGGAGTGGGCTCCGCTCGATCGCGCCCACCGCCTCCTCATCGAGCCGTGGATGGGACGGCCGGCGATCCAGCTCTGCTACGCCGACACCAGGCGAACGCCGGATCAGGACGAGCGCGGTCGGCCGGTCCCATATGGTCCGCCGGTCGGCAGCCTGGCCCGGCTGGTCTTCCTGAGCACTGACGCTGACTTCTGGACGCCGAGCGCCGGCGCGACGCTGGGCATGATGCTCGGCGCGGATCAGGCTCGAGGCGCGGCTGGCCAGACGACCCGCGAAGCCGGGGGTTGGTGAGATGACCTTCAAGCGCAGCCAGCTCCGCGATCATCAGTTCTTCGAGCGGCACAAGGCGGCGATCCTGCTCGCTCAAGCGCGAGGAGAGATCGAAGACGACCTCTCGCCGGAGCCAGGCGGCGGGCATCGGAGCGGGCGCCACTTCGTCAGCGGCGAGCCAGACCCAACGCAGGAGCCAGCGCAGGAGGCGCCGAAGCCGCCCGCGCAGCGCGCAGGGTCTGACCTCAGGCGGATGTGAACGCCTCGCACTCAAGCGCTGGTGGCAGCGGCGGGGCGACAGCAGATCCTGCGGGCAGAGCGGCTGCCGAGGCGTTGCCCACGCGCTACACGCCTCTCAACGGTTCGGACGGGAGCTGCGGTGCCGCACAGCCAGCTCGGGCGAGCAAAAGAGAGGCCGGCAGCCCCCTACAGCTCCCCCGACGCTCAAGAGCGGCCTCCGTGTTAAACGGGCCGGTTTTTGCGGAAACTCGGGCCAGCCGTCTTGAGATCGAAAGCGCCTCTTAGAGCGCGAGCCACGCGGGCCACGCGGGCCGGCCGAGCCCATGGTGGGCGTGATCGCTGTAGTGGTTGCGAGTCGGAGCGGCGGAGCGAGCTCGACGCCGCCCTGCTGGCCGGGATTTCGCAGCGGCTGCTTGCCGAGCGTTTCGGCTTGAGCCGGTCGGCGATTCAGCGCCATCGCAAGCACGTCAGCCCGAGCCTGGTCCTGGTCGCGGCGCCCAGCGATGGGGGAGACAGCAACGGTCGCCTTCAGCCAGAGGCGGGCAGCGAGATGGTTGCGGAGGCGCAGGCAATCTACCGAGGGTGCAAGCTCGCTTTCGACCAAGCGATCGCGGGCGGCAACCTGCTCAGCCTCTCGCTGGCAGCTCGCTCGGCGATGGCGTCGCTGGAACTCCTTTGCAGGGTGCTCGAGCGCCTCGAGGCGCGGCAGGTGGTGGGTGTGGTCGATGTCCAAAGATCTGCCGAATGGATCGAGATGCGCGCGCTCGTTGTCGAATTCGTCCCGCAGGAGCGACGGGCGGAGTTCGTGCGCCGGCTGCGCCTGCTCGCCGAGCGGAGAACGACCCGTGGTGGCTGAGACGCCTGACAGGATCGGTTTCCGCCGGAAACGGTCCGGCCGCGCGTTCCCGTAGCATGGATTGCCGATCGCGCTTGACAACCCGGGACGCGCCCGTCAGAGTGCGCCCCATCGCCCAGGAGGACCACCCCGACGCCGATGGCGACATGCCCGCCCGCCTCGTGCTGGTAGCTGACTGCTGATGGCGGTCGCCCATATCCGAAGGCCCAAGGACTTCACTCTCCCCGCATCAAGAGACGCCATCTTGACGATGCTTGAGGAACTGAAGGAAGACGATCTGAACCGGCTCGCAACCGAGCTGGTCGAGGCTCTGGTGGCTGCCCGAGACAAGGATGACCTGCTGCCCGTTCGGCATGTCCTGGAGGCTTGGTACCGGACGGTGCTCTTGCGCAGAGACTCGGATCACTCGCGCGTGGTCTACGACGCTCGAGCTCGCGCCGAGGGTCGGATCCCAAAGGTTGAAACGCAGACCGTGGACGAGCTCCGCGCCGAAATCAAGCGTCACCGCGCCGCCAGCTGACGGCTGGATCTTTCCGCCGCGGGATCTATTACGAAGACCGGGTTAAGCGCACTCTTGCGATGGCGACGGAGGATGCCCAGGAGGAGTTCTTCATCGTCATGGAGCGGCTCAGCCGCAATCCACTTGATCCTGAGCTCGCGATTGAGCCGTCGAAGGATGCGCCGGCAACGTACTCCGCGCCATTCGATGACGGCTTAGTCGAGTACCAGATCCTCAAGGACCACCCGTGGCTATGGGTGAGCCGCATCGTTTGGCTCGAATAGACGACGAGAGCGAGCCAGCCGAGCCCGATACGACGCTTGGCGGCAGCGGTTCGAACAGAACGTAGCCTGCGCGCGCCGGCCCTCGAGCGATCCTCCGCACTTGCGGCAGCGTCCGACTCGGACGCCTATGAGCCAGGCGTCGATCGGATGCGAAACATAGGTCGGGATCCATATCGTCCAGAGCTCCACGCGCTCGTCGTCGTACCACCATCGAGCGATGCGGATCCGCGGTCTCGACGTCGTCCGTTTCGCCGGCGACTGAGGCGTGGCGCTGCTGGCCATGCGACGCCGATAGGCAGCCTGGCGGCAGGCATCCGAGCAGTACCTCGTCTGGGCGTGCCGGCCGGTTAGCCGAGCTGGACACTGCAGGCATCGCCGCGCCGCCATGAGCGCCGGAACCGTAACACGCGGCGTTACGGTTTGGCGTCAGCTCGAGCAGCTGCAGGGAACGCCCCAAGCCCGGCTCTGCGCGGCTACGGCTCGTTCTCGAGGTGCTCCTTGATCAGCTTCTTGACCTTGCCCTCGTCGTCAACCTCGATCTCGGTGCGGTCGATAGTGATCTTCGCCTTGTGTCGCTTTAGCTTGTCGTAGAGCCACGAGCTGAGCAAGGCAACCGCAACATCGATCGGAATACTCGCGGCGTGATCGACGAGGAAGTGCCCGAATTCGCTGTATGCGGCGATGCCCTTGCGCGTGTGGTTTTCGCGCAACCGCACGCTAAGCCCTTCGGTTAGCTCGTAGGGCTTGGTGCCGAGGTCATACCACAGGTCGCCGCGAGTGAAATGGACATCGATCCGCATCCGGCGCTTGGGTGGCTTGATGTGCGCAGCCTACGCCCACCATGGCGTCCGAGGCTTGGCCGGCGAGCAGCGAGCCGTCCTCGCTTAGTCTTCGCTGCCGAGGGGCTGGCGCGGCGAGGACGCCCGCCCCGATTGGCCCGCCGAGGAGCAGAACATCGAGCTCGAGCAGATGTCGGTGACGGCGATCGCCATGCGGCCTGAGCTGTTGATGCGAGCTCGCGAGCTCTGCGGCGATCGCGCCGATCTCGACGCTGAGGATCTCGTCGGCTGCGCCTTGCTACGGATGTGCGAGAAGCCGCCGGATCCGCAGAGCGACGAGCAGCTCCTGCACTGGCTGAGGACGGTCATCTTCCGGCTCAACGCGAACGCATATCGAGATCTGCGCGGCGCGGAGTTTGTGACCTGGGAGGAGCTCTAAGTCAGAAGCGCGTCAGCGCCCCGCGCGCGGCCTCCCAGTCCTTCTCGTCGTAGCCCATTAGCTGGGTGTGCCAGCGCACCGCGCGGTCATGGAGCTCGACGGCTTTCTCGATCACGGGCATCAGCGCGCCGAGCTTGACCTCAACCTTTGCGGTTGTGATCCCATCCTCTACCGGCCCAACTCGCTCGACAGGCAGGATGAGCGCCCACGGCTCCGAATGGGCCGGGCCGGAGACGATGTGATACAGGAACTGGCCCTCCGGATCATCGTCGGGCGCCAACTCGTCAGGGAGCGCCTCGAGCAGAAGCCTCGACGGGCCGGGGCGCTTGATCCCAAACCCAACAAGCGGTTTCGGGGCGCCCGCCTCAGGCGGCTTTCCAAATGACTCCGGGATTCCCTGGCGCTTGGCTTCGTCGCGAAGGGCCTCGATCTTTAGGCGGATCGCCGGCCGCCTGGGAGGCCGGGCGAATGCCAGATCGCCGCGCACCTTGGTGAGATGCTCAGTGAAGCCGCGAGACTGGCGTTGCCGCGGAGTCAGAGTTGGATCCAGCAGCCAGCAGGCTCGAGCCGAGGCCTCGAGGCAGCTGCGCAAGAGGCCATACCAGGCGTAGGTCGGCAACCAGCCAGTACCAAGGATGACGGCGACCGTCATCAGGTGATCCTCCGCGCCTGCCAGGTGAAAGCGGGCAAAGTCGAACGCCCACCGACCCTTGGCCAGGCGGCACGCTTCCGCGTAGGGCGAGCCAACGATCGGCTGCGCTCGAGATTGAGTGCCCCACGTCTGACTCGAGGCCGACACGAAGCGGTCTAGGGAGACGGCTGCGCTGTTTACTCGCTGAGCCTCGGCCTGGCTGGCCGGGATCGATATTCGGAACTGAGACGCCATGCCGGCGAGTCTACGAGGCCCGCTCCGCGTCCTTATCTATGCCTTGCCGCGCTGGGATAAAGCGCGACGCACCGGCGGGATCCGAGTCTTAAGCGCCACACCTCAATACAAACCCGCCTCGAGCGCTGGAGCGCTTGCCTGCGGAGCAAGAGGCAGCAAATTCGATTCTTGCCAGGCGCACCAGCATGCGCAAATTCAGCTGATGACTCGGCCTCGCCTCGGCCCGGGCTTCAGGAGCTCTTTTTCGTCGCTCTCCGCCGGCGGGCCACC
>JBIOJB010000023.1:0-34864 GCA_044450465.1 Candidatus Dormibacterales bacterium
CCCCACCTCCCACCCCTGGGACGGCGAGATGACACTGATGATGAGGCTCGTGCGCAACGAGCTGCGGAAAACCTGGCGCAGCCGCTGGATCGTATTCGCCGTGATCGGCGGCATCTTTGTGTTGATCGCGGGTGGCCTGTACATCTATTACGTGGCAAGCCAGGGCCGGTGGAGCCCGCCGCCCGCCGTGGCTTGGCAGACCTCGGTTCGCGACGACCTGAACAGCAACCAGAGCCAGCTGAACCAAATGGAGCAGGTCAAGCAGCAGAGCGGTGGCCAGGGCGGCGGAGCCTTTGGCATCGACAGCGCGATCGCCCAGACCAAGCAGGCCATCGCGGACGACCAATACCTGCTGGACCACAACATCGCGCCGGTGCAGTCCTACTCGATAACGCTGGCGGCGCTTTTCGCACTGGGCGGGATCGTGATGTTCCTGCTCATCCGCATTTTCGGCTGGCTGGCATCCGAACAGATAGCGGGCGAGCGCTCAGACCGCACGCTCGCGATCCTTCTCAGCCGCCCGGTCAGCCGTGAGCAGCTCCTGCTGGCCAAGGCCGTGGCGTCCTTTCTGATCAGCCTGGGCGTGGTCGTTGTGACGTTCCTGATCATCTACGCCATCTGGGCCTTCGTCACCGGGTCGATCGGTCCGGTGACCGGCGATGTCGGTCTCGCGGTGGACGGTGGCAAGTCGTTGGGGGCCGGCAACCTGGTCCAGATGCCTATTCCTGTCTTCGTCCTCATGTGCCTTGCCGCCTGCATGCTCGGTGTGCTGTGCGTCCAGGGGATGAGCCTGCTCGTCTCGGCCGTGTTCGGGCGGTGGGCGGCCGTCGGCATCACACTCGCAGTGCTGTTCGGGGCGCCTCTCGTCAGCACCATCGTGACCGCGATCATCTTTGGGATCAGCCAGGGCGCCAACAACGCCCACTTCCTCAACTACGCCTTCGTCAACGTGCTGGCGCCGGTGTCCGCGCTCACACCGGTCTTCGGCAACGGCCCAGGCGGACCGGGAGGCACGGGGATGAACGAGTTCTGGACCCAGGTCGAGACGCTTGCGGTCTGGACCGCGGGCTTCTTTGTTGCGGCGTGGCTGGTGTTTCGCCGCAAGCAGGAGGCAGGCTAGCCCGGACCAGATCGGCTCTCGTCATCGCGTCACGGGCGCGCAAGAATGACTGCCGTGAAAGGCAAGCCGGAGATCGAGGACTGGTTCGCCGGCAAGCCCGCCGAACCGGCTCTAAAGCGGGTCCGAGAGCTGATCCTGGCCGCGGATCCGCGTATGGCCGAACACGTCAAGTACGGGTCTGTCACGTGTGCGCTCGACGGCGACATGGCGAGCTTCGTCCAGCACGGCAAGCAAGAGGTCAGCGTCATGTACCATCGCGGCGGGCGGATCAAGGGCAGCTTTCCGCACCTCGAGGGCAGCGGGCCGAGCGCTCGTTTTATGCGTTTTGCCGATCTGGCCGAGGTCAATCAGCGTGCAGCGGAACTGACGAGGATCGTCAAGGCCTGGGCCGCGCTGCCGGCGTCCGGCGGAAGAAAGCTCTAGCGCCGGTCGGGCTCGGAGCCCGCGGCGAAACTAGCCGATTTCCGATACGAATTCCATCGCTTCCATGGCTAGAGCGGGCCAGTAGTCGTCAGAGCTCGGTGAGAGCGCGAACCACTCGCGCATCGGCTTCCCTTTGCCCGCGTCGAAGCGCTCTCCGCTTCCCGCTCTGATGAGCTCATCAATCCGCCGGCTCGGCAGCTTGACGACCAATCTTCCATTCACGAGCATGGCGAAACTCCGACCGCCGATCTTGAGACGTCCTGTTGAGCCGAAGGTCGGGCCGTCGCCGATGTGCACTGAGCTGGGGGCGACGAGCATAGATTCAACCAGCGACTCGTAGCGCTGCTCTGGTGTCAAGCTGTCATACACGGCCCGCAGCTCCGGCCCAAGCCCGCCGGCTTACAAGCCGGCGGGCGAGTGGCGCAGTACGTGGATTGTTGGCGATCAGGTCCGAATCCGACCGCCGCCAACCACACGCACCAAGGTGAGCAATACCACGGCACCGAAGAACGCGACGACCACTGAGCCGATGAACCCGACGGTGCCAGTAATCAGGAAGCCCGCCAGATAACCGCCGAGCAGCGCTCCGACAAGGCCGATGATGATGTTCCCGACGACGCCGAATCCATGACCACGGCTGACCTGTCCCGCAGCCCAACCGGCGATCAAGCCGACCAGCAGCCAAAGCAGGATTCCACCTGGTGCGAGCTCCATCTATTCATTCCTCCTCGAACACCCTGGTGTTTCCACCGGGTTCCCTATTGCGGCCGTGAGAGCGCCTCCGACGTGCGCTCGTGATGCGAGTACATGACGCTGCGCGAGAGGCTGATCGTTGCCAGACGCCCCAGGCCATACGCGATCAAGGCGTAGACCACGGTGGCAATCACAACCGACAGCTCGAAGACCGACTTGGTGCTTACCGCGGTGTTTGGCAGAATGCCCCTGAACGGGACCATGAATAGATCTGACAGCCCGTACACGAACGACGTGAACGGAGCGTGGGCATTGGCCGCCAGCAGCTTGAACGCCAACCGCATCAACAGAACCACGTCGACGATTCCAAAGACGAGGTAGATCGTTTCTATGACCTTCCGAGCGGGCGTGAGCTTATGCACCACCTCCGTGCTGGAGCCCGGAACCGCGCCACCGGCCTTGACTACTCGTGACTCCTCCCGCACGGTGCCCTCGGGTTCCTGCTGGACAACCCGCGATTCCGCCAGCGCCTTTTCGTTCATGCGCAGAGTTCCTCCTTTCTTCAGCATTTCGCCATCGTGGATTTCGACAAGCCGGACCATTCGTCCCCAGGCGGGGCTACTTCTGGCTCTTGGGTGTGGTTTTCTGCCCAGAATCCTGCTGACTCTCGCCACCATCCGAATCGCTGACCAGCTCGAGTCGCGTATGCATCTCCCGGTGATGGTCAGCCAGCTGCACTTCTGAGTCGAATTTCGTGCCGCAGAGGTAGCACGTCTTCATCTATCCCTCCTTGCCCCTCTGAAGTCATATCCAGTGCTAGGGGTGAGAGGCAGCCCAAGGGGTAGGTTGGACTGCCTCTACTCAGATAACGTCATGCTCACCACAAGTACCCACTGCACAGCGGTTTGGTTCAATGCGGTCCGTCAGCGTCGCGCGGAGGCGTTGCTTGGCATTCGCGATGCGTGAGGCGATCGTCCGCTCCGGGACTCCGGCTGATTGAGCGATGGCCCGGTTCGTGTAGCCGTGAAAGTGACGAAGAACAATCGCCGACGCCAGCTTCACGGGTAGCTTGGCGAGTGATTCGGTCACGCGGTGCCGTTCGACTAAATCCTGCGGATCCGGCGCCGGAGCCGGAAGACCAAGTCGCAAGATCACCTCGCCCACCGTGCGCAGCCGCATACGGCGCCGATGGGTGATGGCCGCGTTGACCGCGATTCGACGTACCCAGGCTTCCGCGGGTGCATCCGGGCGCCACAAGCTCCATTTGCGAAAAGCCCTCTCGAACGCGTCCTGGCAGCAGTCCTCGGCCGCTGCCCAATCGCCCAACATCACGTTGAGCGTGCGCACGATCGTGCTGTGCGAAGCTCTATAAAGACGGTCGAAATCGTCCCTGTTCCCCGGCATGTATAGGTCCGGCCGCCTGGTCGGATTCGAAAGCAGAGAGCGGGCAGAAGTTAGTTCGAACATTGGACGTACCCCCTTGATGGCACCCCCTGAAGGGGCGCGAGACGCTGATATCTAGTTTCGGCAGGTTGGGCGCCTCGCGTCGCCGTACCGTTGCGCCGTTTTTCTCTCCCACATTTGAGGTACTTCACGACTGTCACCCAAACGCAGGGTGACGATGAGATGGCTAGTCGATCAGCGCCAGCTCCCTGGCTCTCGCGATGGCCTGCAGCTTGGAGTGAACCCCGAGCTTGCTGCCCAGCGCCCGAATGTGGGTGCGCACGGTGGCGTAGCTGATCCCCAGGGTGCTCGCGATCTCGCGGCTGGAGTCGCCGGCTGCCATCCTGCTCAGTACCTCTTTCTCGCGCGGTGTCAGACTCTCCCGCTGCGTATCGGCCTCACGCCTCTTGCTCAGCAGCGCGGCGACAGTCTGGGGCGTGATCAGAGACATTCCACTCGCCACCTGTCTGATGGCATCGATGACTTCAGCCGCCGCTCTCGACTTGTGGAGGAACGCGCTGGCGCCGGCCTCGAGCGCGGCCAGGCGCGTGCCGTCGCTGTCATCGCGGGTCAGGAAGATCAGCTTGGCGGACGGTCGAACCCGGTGAATGGCAGCGCCTGCCTCAACGCCCGTGCCGTCAGTGAGCCGGAAGTCGAGCACGACGATGTCGGGATGCGAATCTTCGGCCGACCGGCTCGCCTCAGCCACCGAGCCGACGTGACCGACCACTGTGATGCCCGCCTGGTCGTTCAACAGGGCGGCCAGACCTTGTGCAACCACCTGATGGTCCTCGACGATCATGACCCGAATTGGTGGCGGACTCATTTCGGAATAGGGACCCAGAACTCGACACGGGCGCCTGCTCCCGGCTCGCTCGTGACCGTGCACCAGCCCCCCGCCAACAGGGCCCTTTCGTTCAGGGCCAGCAGGCCGAGGTGACCAGGCAGGTGATTCCGCTCTGAAACGACAAAGCCTCGCCCGTCATCGACCACCTCGCCGTGCACTCCGCCGTCCTGACCGCGAACGGTCACCTGGACGGTCGTGGCTCCGGCGTGCTTTTCGACGTTCGTCAGCGCTTCCGACAGCTGCCTGTAGATGACGGACTTGATCTCATACGGCACGTCGTCGGGCAGGTCCAGCTCGAGCTGGGGTTCGATCCCGGTGAGGGAGCGAGACAGCGCAAGTCGGTCACGAACGGTCGCCGCGAACCCATCAAGAGCATCGAAGGCGGGAGGACGAACGTCGAAAAGGAGCTTGCGTACCGCCTCTTCGGCTTGACCGAGTAGCTCCTGGGCTTCGTTGATTGCTGTGACTCGCGTGGCAGGGTCGGCCGACTCGCTCACCCGCTGCAGGTGCAGTTCGGCCGCCGTGAGCTTCTGGAGCGCGTCATCGTGGAGCTCGGCCGCGAAGCGGCGCCTGGCCCTGTCGACCGCTGTCGAGAGGTTCTTGAGCAGGAGCTGACGACCGGCGTCAACCACCTGGAGCCGTCCCAGGGACTGTCTGAGGTCCCCCTCGGCCTGCTTGAGCTGCCAGACCAGGCCGGCCGCGAGACCCGATATCTGCAGCAGCCACGCGTCTTCATTCGAGAAGCCCTCCGGTCTCACCGAGTCGTACGCCGCGACCAGCCCGAGACGACTGTCACCAGCACGCCACGGCACGCTGATTGCGTTTGAAACCTGCAGGAGGTCGAGCACGGACCGGTACGGGGAGTCACCGTGTGCGTCGCGCGCCGCGTTGAAGACCAGGTCTCGGTATACCACCCGACTGGTCAGGTCATTTCGATCTGGAGCGCACGGCGCGGGATACAAGCGCGAGATGAATTCGTCGTCCACTCCATAGCCGCCGGGTATCGCGGTCAGTGTCTGGTTGTCGTTGACCTGCCAGAAGAGCACCTTTTCCGCCCCCACGAGGCCGGCGACGCTTGCGGTCAGCCGGCGGTAAAACCCGGTGAGGCTGTCGCCCGACTCAATGTGCCGGGAAACCGCCAGCATGGCCTCAATCGCCAGCTCACGTGCCTCTTCACGGGGCTCGGCTGGAGGCACGCTGCGTTCGTGAATCATCGCAAGCGATTTGGCCGGCCAGCTCCACCCTGGCCGTCCACGACGCCATCCGACCTTCGGTCGGCTTCTAGTCGTCGCAAAACCTACCCCTGGCGGAATTGTACCCAAGAGCGGCCGGATTGCAGCCAGATCCGCTTGCGAGACGCATGCTCGCGACGCTCCGCCTTCGCTAATCTGGAGTCGTGACTGGAGCCGGTTCGCCACTGACGGAGCCAGAGGTTTTTCTGCTGGCCGACCACGCCCTGAATGACGTGGTGGCGCAGATCCGCGACGAGCAGTGGTCGATGGAGATGCCGGCAAGCTTTGCCACTCGAGCCAGCGACCACCGGCCCACCCTTCGCGAGATCATCAACTACCACGCGTACGACGACGCTTGGGTTCCGGACATGCTGGCGGGCAGGACGATGGCGGAAGTGGGCGTTGACAGGTTCAAGGGCGACCTGCTGGGCGACGAGCCCAAGCTCAGGTTTGCCGAGATCGTCGACAAGGCCTGCGCCGCCGCGAAGGCGCTGGACGACCTGGAACGGACCGTCCACTGCTCGTTTGGCGACTTCCCAGCCCGCGGGTACCTCTGGCAGACGAACATGTTCCGCGGCCTGCCGGCGCACGACATCGCGAAAGTGATCGGGATCGATTTCGACATGCCCGACGCGTTGGTGCAGGGCATCTGGGAGGAGATCTCGCCGCAAGCCGAGAAGTGGCGAGCGATCGGGATCTTTCCCAAGGCGGTGCCAGTGCCGGAGGACGCTCCTCTGCTGGATCGGCTGCTCGGACTGACGGGCCGCAACCCCCAAAAGCGCGGGTGAGGACATTTGTCCTCCCCCGCGGAACCCCCTCCTCTCCTGCACCACGCTTGGGCGAGGGGAAACTGGCGTGCCAGCAGCACGGCCGGAGTGAATCCGGCCGGTGCACCACGATGAGGTTCTAGTGGCCGACGCCCGCAGCAAACGAGCGGGCGGCGCGCCTCACCCGCGTCGTGCTAGGTTCCCGCCGCCCTCCAGAGTGGCTTGAGAACTCCCTGCTCGGCCAGGGCAAGCTCTCCTCCGTAGGCGCGCAGCCACCTTTGATACAGCTCCGAGTAGAGGTCGTGAGTGGCAGGATTTGGGTCGATCGGCTTCTCGAAGCTCACGACCTGTTTGGCAGCGGTCGCCACGTCCGGATAGACGCCCGCTCCGATGCCGGCGAACATCGCGGCGCCGAGGGAAGTCGATTCCTTGATCCGCGGCACCCTCACCGGTAGGCCCAACACGTCAGCGAGAATCCGCGGCCAGAGCGCGCCCTTTGACGCGCCGCCGGTGAAGACGACCTGCTTGCAGGGATGTCGGGTGACCTGTTCGATCACCTTGAGGTGGCCATAGGAGACGTATGCTGCGGCCTCCTCGATCGCCCTGATGCACTCCTTCTTGCCCGAATGCGCCGGGTCCTCGATGTTGAACTGGACGAGCGCGGGGGCCGCGTGGATCCAGCGTTTGGCCACCATGAGGTTGGACAGAATGGCCATCACGTCGTTGGATCCCGGAGGCACGCTCATGGCCGCCTTCTCCATAAGGGCGTAGGCGTCGGCGGCCGTCCTCTCGGCCTCGAGCTTCTCGAGATCGCAGAACGCGTCGCGGAACCATCTCATCGACAGACCGCAGTAGAAGCCGATCCCCTCCATCATCCACTGGCCCGGCAGCGCGTGACACAGAGTGCGAAGCCGCGCCTCCGGATCGATCATTGCGGTGGAAAGCCCAATGGTCTGCTGCCAGAACGTGCCGCCGATCACTGTGAACTGGCCGGGGTCGACGACGCCGATCCCCACCAGTCCGAGCTGAGTGTCTGCGCCGCCAACCACCACCGGCGTGCCCGCCTTCAGACCGGTCGCCTCGGCGGCGGCCGTGCTCACAGCGCCGGCGACCGCTCCCGGCTCGAGGACGGGCGGGAACACCTCGGGCCTCATCCCGCAGAGGGCGAGGATCTCGCTCGACCACGTGCGCTTCGACAGATCGAACATGCCGGAGCTCGACCCGATCGACGGATCGGTGACGAACTCGCCGGTGAGACGGTTCGTGATCCAGTCGGCGAGCATCGTCAGATGAGCCGCCGACTTGAAGATCTTGGGCTCGTGGCGCTGGATCCAGCGCAAACGAGCGGGGCTGGTGATGGCCACCCAGTCTCCGCCCTGCCGGTAGATCCGGTCGGCCTCGCCGCTCTGCACCAGCTCGGTGGCCTCGGCGCCTGAGCGCGAGTCCACGTTCGGACACGCCCAGATCTCGCGGCCGGATCTGTCGTAGAGCACCATCCCTTCGCGCATGCTGGTCGTGCTGACCGCCTGGATCGACGACGCATCCGCGCCGGACTGCGCGATCGCCTGCCTCACGCACTCGGCGATGAGGGGCCAGTTGGTCGCGGTGTCGAACGCCTGCGAGCCCGGGACGCCTTCGACCGCGCGGTGGCTCCACTCTCGCTGCGCCATCGCGACCTGCCGGCCGTCGACGGCGAACAGCACCGCGCGGCAGCTGCCGGTGCCTGCGTCGAGCGCGAGCAGCAGCGGATCGCTCACGCCTCGACCGCCGCCCGGTTGACGACGTTGCGGAGCTCGCCGTTAGCCGCAAATCTGGAGATCTCGTCGGCCACCATCGTCACCCCGCGCAGGAGCGTCTCGTGCGTCGCACCACCGATGTGTGGCGTGATGATGACGTTGTCATGGCGGAGCAGCGGGTGTGGGCCGCTCTCCTGGCGCCTCCGCACCACGTCAAGCGCGGCGCCGGCGAGGTGGCCGGACTGGAGGGCCGCGTCGAGGGCGGACTCGTCAACGAGGGTCTCTCGCGCGGTGTTGATGAAGTAGGAATCCGGCTTCATCGCGGCGAACTGGACGGCACCGAACAGGTTCTCGGTTTCGGGCGTCGCCCTGACGTGGAGCGAGACGAAGTCGGATTTCCCGAGCAGCTCGTCGAGCGTCCCGACCTGCTCCGTGCTCTCTTTGTCCTCTGCCACGACGAAGGGGTCGTACACCACCACCGCCATGCCAAAGGCGACGGCGCGCCCGCGAACCCGCCGGCCCACGTTTCCGTAGCCGGCCAGACCCAGGACGTGGCCGCCCAGCTCGTGGCCTAGGAAGCGAGCTCCCTCGTAAGTCGACTCACCGAGGGTGCCTCCGTCGAGGAGGAACTTCTGAGCACGGGGGAACCCTCGCGCGAGCATGACCATGAACGCGATGGCCTGGTCCGCGACGGATTCCGCGTTCTTGCCGGGCGTGTTGACAACGGGGATGCCTCTTTTCGAGGCGGCGGCTACGTCGACGTTCACTGGACCGCCCCGCGCGCAGCAGATCAGCTTCAGATTCTCCGAGGCCGACATTACCTCGTCGGTCACGGGAGCTCCGTGCACGACAAGAACGTCCGCCCCAGAGATACGCGCGGCGATCTGCGCCGGCGTGCCCAGGTACTCGCGGATCGATCGCTCCGATGCCGTCGCCGGCTGCAGCGTGCCCGACTCGTCGAGCTGGCAGTAGTCCAGGCGGTGCTCAGACTTGAGCTGCGCCAGCCCGCGCTGAAACACATTCACCGGCACGAACGAGTCGCCGACGACGAGAATCCTCATCCGCGCTGGGTGCGGTTACGGATAGACGCGGCTCGGCTTCAGGTCGACGGCGTGGCCGGTGCCGGATTCGAATATCACCTTCAGGAGCGGTTCGGTGTTCAGGTAGTAGAAGCGGATCGTCTCGCCGATCCGGCCCTCCATCATGATTTCAGCGCCAAGCTCCTTGAAGTGCCGTTCCGCGGCATCCGACTCGGCCGGTGTCGGGCGCATGACCGCGATGTGGTGCAGGCCCTCGCCGTGCGCGTCGAGCCACTCCTTATAGATGCTGGGCCCCTTGTCCGGCTGGAGCAGCTCCACCACGATCGGACCGACGTGGGTTTCCGCGCCGATCATCGTGAAGTCGGTCGGCTTGCCGTGCAGAAAGGTGTGATGCAGGGCCGGTGGCTTGTGCTCGTACACATTCCAGGGACCCCATCCAAGCGCCCTGTGGTAGCGCTCCAGCGCCTCATCGATGTCGCGCACGACGATTGCGATCTGGCTGATCGGGAATCCGCCGGCCGGCGGCAGCATCCCGTCACTGGCTTCGCTGTGACTGTGCATTGCTTACCTCCTAAAGGATCGCGATCGGATTGAAGGGCGAGCCTGTCCCGCTCGGCAGCCTCAACGGCTCGGCCACGACCATGAACTCCCACCGCTTCTCTTCCTCGCAGGCTCGGGCGACGTCCTCGAGGTTCAGGCTGTCCGAAACCACCATGCCCATGGCCACTACCTGGAGCGGGTGGATTGGATACAGAATCCCGTCAACCGTGCTGGGAATCGTCTCGCCATCGCCGTCGGGGAGGAACGCTGCAACGCCCCTTTCGTGCATCCAGGGGATGGCGTCGACGTGCAGGCCGGCCTTGCCTTCGCCCTCGTAGCCGTTGTCCCACGCGCCTTTCGCAAGGCGGCGGCCGTGATGACCCGTGCGGAAGACGAAGATGTCGCCCTCGCCCACGCGCACTCCCTGCGCCTTCTCGGCAGCTTCGAGCTCGGCACGCGTCACCGCTTCGCCGGGTTCCAGCCACTTCACCCCGCGCAGCCGCGGGATGTCGAGAAGAACTCCACGTCCCACGACGCCATTGGCGTAGGTCGTGATGTCGAGTCCCTTGGTCCCCTTGCTTTTCACGTCCTCGGCCGGGCGGCCGCCGTAGATCTGGCCGCCGTACGCGATGTGATTCAGCGCATCGATGTGAGTGTGGCAGTCGCCATGAAAGTTCATGCCGAGGAAGTCCATCGCGAAGCGCAGCTTGCCGGAGCCGATGTCCCAATCGAAGAGTTGGGACATGTAGTGGATGGCAGGGTTCGGATTGTCGGGTCCCGCGACGGTGTTGATGGGGATCGACATCGATACGGTTCGCCCAGAGCGCACCAGCGACGCCGCGTGCTTGACCCTCTCAGGCGTGATGAGGTTGAGCGTGCCGCGCTCATCGTCTGCACCCCAACGGCCCCAGTTCTTGACCGACTCGAAGATTTTCTCGAACTCGGCCACAGATATCGTTTTGGCCTTCTGCTTCAGCGCCGCCACTTCCTTCTCCTCGGCTCCGTTCCTAGCGGACCGCGCCCGGCAGCGGAGCGTCCATGTCCCCAGGCTCGGGGAGTCCAATCGAGAGCGCGCCGTCCACCACCATGAGGTGCCCGGACAGGTAACCGGCATCCTCCGAGCACATCCACAGGATCGGCCTGGCCATCTCCTCGGGCTCGGCGAACCTTCCCTGCGGGATCCGGTCCAGCATCACCTTCCTGTTCTCGGGGGTGTTGATGACAAAAGCCGACAGCCTGGTGTTGATGATGCCCGGCGCGAGGGCGTTGACACGGATGCCGTGTTTGGAGAGCTCGAGCGCAGCCGTGTGCATCACAGCCACCTGGCCCGATTTCGACGTGTTGTAGCAGAGGCCACCCGCCTCGGGCTGGAACGCGTTCGTCGAAGAGGTGACGACAATCGCCCCCTTGGTCCCTTTGGCCACCATCGCGCGACCCGCCTCCTGCACCAGGTACCAGGTCCCTCGCAGGTTGACGTCCAGGATCTTGTCCCAGCTCTCGTCCGTGACCTCGAGGAACGGCATGAAGTCGGCTATTCCCGCCACCTGCACCGCAGCGTCCAGATGGCCGAACCGCTCCACCGCCAGATCGATCGCCTTGCGCACGTCCTCGCGCCGGCTGACGTCACCGGTGACCGCCTCTACCGTCGCACCCGTCTTCTGGAGCGCATAGAGCGTGGTGGACAGCGGCTCGGCCTCGTTGTCCAGCATCACGACACCGGCCCCTTCCGCGGCAAACGCCGTGGCCACGGCGCGGCCGATGCCCTGGGCCGCTCCTGTCACGACCACGCCTTTTCCTCTGAACCTCGCCTCGGATGCGCTCATGCGATCAAACCTCCATGGCCCGGGCCCCGCGGAATCACAGGCCAGATGTCGATGACGCGGTCGCCGTCGACCACGTGGAAGGCGTCGTACCAGTTGACCGTTGCGGGAGCGTAGCCGGGCACCAATTCCACGACGTCGCCGACGTGCAGCGGATGATCCGGCGTCGTCGCGAAAAGCCCGTGCTCTTCATCGAATCGGAAAGGCTGCAGGTCGTGACCCTTGATCGAGGTCAGCGCCGGCGCACCCAACGATTTGTTGCCGGCATCGAGGATGACTCGCTCGGGTGGGCGGCTGATCACGGTGGCCATGACCGACAGCGCCTTCTCGAAATCGCCCGCCATCGGGGCGTGGAAGTTATCCATCACGGCATAAGACCCGGCCTGGATCTCGGTGAGCCGGGGCGTGGTCGCGGTCCAGTCCCAGGTGGCCGTGCCACCGGCCGAGAGGATCGGGCACGGGATCCCGGCTGCGATGATCCGGTCGGCCGCCTCCACCAGCATCTCCATCGCCGTCTTCTGCCTCGAGGCGCGCAGCTCGCGTTCCGGCGTCAGCGAGCAGTGCCCTTCGTAGCCGGTCAGGCCGAGGAACCGCAGACCCTTCACGCCGGCCACCCGGCGAGCCAGCGCCGCCGCCTGCTCCGGAGTGTCGACTCCGGCGCGATCCATGCCGGTGTCGACCTCGATCAGCACGCCGACCTCGCTTCCCGCGGCGCGCGCTGCCTCCGCGATCTCAGCGGCATTGTCTGCGTCGTCGACCGCCACCATGACGTCCTTGCCTCGCGCAATCTCGGCCAGCGCCGCGATCTTCTCGCGGCCCGCGATCGTATTGACGACGAAGATGCTGTCGAGGCCTCGGCGGACCATCACGACGGCCTCCCACACCGTGGCGGTGGAGATGCCGATCGCGCCTGCCTCCACCTGCAGCTTCGCCAGCTCGGGGCTCTTGTGAACCTTGATGTGCGGACGGATCTTGGCCGGCATCGTTTTCAGCCGGCCGGCCATCTTCGCGATGTTGCGACGCGCCGCCGGGAGATCGAGCACGAGCGCAGGGGTCACCAGCTCGCCCTTGCGGCGTCCGATCGCGGATCCGTACGCTCGCTTGACGCGCTCGTATGTGGCGTTGATGGCCAGATCCGCCGCCGCGGGTTCAGGCATCCCGCGCTCCGGAAACCCTCACGCGCCGGCAGCCCTGGTCACGCGTGCCGCGAAAGCGTCGATCTCCGCGGATCCGTCGAGGACACCCAGCTCGATGTCGTATTTCCGGGTCTCGCCCGGCGCGAGGGTGCGAAGCTCGTTGCGGCTCCGGGCGTCAAACCGCCCCGCGTCGCGATTCGTGGTTGGCTCCATCGCCACGCCGTAGATACCCTCGCCGAGCGTTCGCCACATCGTGTGAAAGGGAAACTGCTCCTTGCGGTAGACCTGGTAGGCACCGATCCCGCGAGACCTGTTGACGATGCCCACCGGCACGGTTCCGCTCGGTTCCGCGACGACAGCGTGCTCGTAGCACTCCTCGGGGAACGCCGGGTTGGGCGACGTCAGCGTCCGGTACTGCTTGGTGGGGTACTCGGCAACCGGCACCCCTTCGGGCGCGGGAATGAGGTACTCGGAGCCCGCGTCGACGACCGGCCAGCCGATGTTGACGTGGTAGAGGTACATATGGGTGGCTGGATCGAAGCTGACGTTCTCGACCTCATCGTGAACCATGAGCCGGCTCTCACCGACCCGAGCCTCGATTCGCCGGCGAAGCTCCATCGCCTCTCCGTAGACCGCGGCCTGGCGCACGACGCCCTCTGCCCACAGGATGCACTCGTCGCCCTCCCATCGCTCGCCATAACCGGTGAGACGCGCGGGCATGAAGCCGATGCGGCCGTGCAGCCCATATTCCTCCGTCGGCTTCACGAGCTGGTGGTACTGCGGTGCTTCCTCGACCCCGCCGAGGAGGGTGTGGTCCAGGCCGCAGGTGACGAGCATCCCCCCGCCCCAGCTGCGGAACCAGCCCAGCCCGAGCGGCTCGGCGTACCACGGACCGACAACGCCGGTAGGCGAGAGCCAGGAAAGCGCCCGGCCTTTGAACTCGCAACGGCCGACGTCCAGAGAGCGGTCGACGAGAACGTCAAACGCGAATCCGCTGCCGGTGCGGAACTCGAGCACGCGCACCCCGCGTTCGATGCCGTCGCCGAGCGTGGCCAGGCGCACCCCGGCGACCTGGTCGAGGCGGCCGACCCGGCGCATCAGGTCGCGCCGGGTCATGGCCTCGCCGTGTATGGACGGCATCAGATTCCTTGTATGCCTAGCGTCTAAACCTTTGCACTTGCGGCGGTCCCAACCCTCGCCATCGAGAGGTCGTCCTCGCTCTCCCCGAGAGCTGCTCCCGCGGTGCTGATCCACTTGTCGTGATTGCTGACCCGAAAGTAAACCAGCCAGATGACGCCCAGGACCAGCCAGATGAGGGTGACGATTGGCGCCGAGGAGTTGGGCAGCGATGGGCAGTTCTGCGGAGGGCAGAACGGCGGGAACGATTCCGCCAGCGCGTAGAGCAAAACCGCGCCGGAGAAGATCGGGAAGATGAAGTGCAACAACCAGTTGAACTCCGAGCGGCGCTCGCGCCAGTAGTAGACGATCACCCCGACGTTGGCCGCGAGGTAGACGAACGACACGCCGATTACGAGGATCAGACCGCTGAGCAGGAAGAACGCGACATCCGAGTGCCAGATCGCCCCGGCGATGATTCCGCTCCCGAGGGTAAGGATCAGCTGGGCGTAGATGGCGTTGGTCGGCGTCTTGAACTTGGGATGGACCTTGGCGAAAAGCTTCGGGAACGCTCCGTTGCGGCCCAACGAATACCACATGCGGGTGCTGACGTTTGCAGTCGCCATGGTGACGGCAAAGGTCGACGACATGAACGCGAGCAGGATCAGCCACCAGCCGCTGCCCCAGTTGTTGCGCGCCAGCGCGAGACCCGGCAGGTCGGGCGAGCCGACGAGGCCCTTGATGTTGTCGGGGCCGAAGCCGGTGATGACGCCCCAGTAGGTGAAGACAAGAAACACGCCAAGAATGCAGATCGAGAGTAGGGTTGCCCGCGGCGTGTTGCGCTTGGGGTCGACGGTCTCCTCGGCCAGAGGCGCCGCCGCTTCCCACCCGGTCAGGCCCTGGACGGCGAGCACGATTCCGAGTGTGAAGCCCGAAAGACCGAGCGCGTTGCCGCTGACGTTTCCGGGGTTGAACTCCGCGAGCGAGATACCACCCGGCCCGGGTTTGGCGAAGCCGGTGACGGCGAGCGCAAGCACGATCAGGATCTCCGCGCCACCCGCGAAGAGCAGGGTGCGCGCCGACAGCTCGATGCCGCGGTATTGGAAGAACGCCACCATCAATCCAAAGACGATGATGCTGACCCACCAGAGCCACGGCGCATCCCAGCCGTAGCTCGTCTTCAGCTCTCCGGCCACGATGAAGCCGAAGAAACCGCAGACCACGCCGCCGGCCATCGGAGAGTAGAGGATGAACATCCACGAAGTGAGGAAGCCCATCCTCGCGCCCAGCGCCCGGCTCACGTACGTGTAGTAGCCGCCGGCTGAAGGCAGGTGGCGCGAGAACTGGATCAAGGTGTTGCCGAGCATTAGGACGATCAGGACTGCGATCACGTAAGCCAGCGGGCTGGTCACGCCTGCGAGAGAAACCAGAAACCCGGTGAAGAACAGGGCGGCGATCGCCGGGGCGATGTGCGTAATCGCCTGCATCGTCACGGCGACGAGCCCGAGTGCCCCGGGCTTGAGTTCGGTTTGAACACGCGCCGTCGAATCAGCCATTAAAGGTTCCCCCCTCCCAATCAAGCGGACCCGCAACAGCTGCAAGATCTTGCAGCCCTTCCACGATCGTGGAGCAGTATGGGCGAGCCGCGAGTTTTGTCAAGAGGTCGTCTTCCAACTCGGGGCCAACTCGGGGCCAACCCGCGGACGGCGCCGTGCCGTCAACAGGCGGTCGCCTCGAGGAACGACCGATATGCGTCGACATACTGCTGAATCCCTTCGCGAAGCGACGTGTACCTCGGCGTCCAGCCGAGCTGCTCTTTCGCGTTCGCGATCGAGATGACGCCGCGAAAAGACGCTTCGGCCTCATCGTCGAAGGACATCACGTCCGCAACCTCGACGCTGCTCCCTGGCACCAGCTCTGCCACGAGCCGCGCCGCCTCCGCGGCTGTGACAAGCGGTCCACCGGTGGCGGCATAGAAGATCCGATCCGCATCCTGACTGCACTCGAGCACTCGAATCGTGAGGGACGCCACGTCGACCACATGGGTGTAGTCGCGAGGCAGCCGCCCACCTGACGCCACCCGGACCTGCTCCCCGCGCACTGCTGGCTCCACGAATTCCTTCATGTAGTTGGCGGAGTGCCATCGCATTCCGAGTCCATAGACGGCGGATGGCCTGACGATTCGGATGTCGAGACCGTAAGCCTGCCGGTAGGCGAACGCGAAAAGCTCGCCCGAGGCCTTCGATGCCCCATATGCCCCGCTCCCCGGACCCTGGTCCGCCAGCAAGATCGGATGAGCCGCGTCGATCGGCTGATACTGGTTTGCCGGGAGCACGCCGATGGAGGACATGTCGACCACCCGCTCGACCCCCGTCCTACGTGCCGCCTCGAGCACGTTGAGCGTCCCCGTCACGTTGGTCTTGAAAGCCAGATACGGGTCGCGGAACAGCTTGGTCACCTCCACGTTGCCGGCGGAGTGAACGACCGCTGCCGGGCGCACACGCTCAAAGAGCTCGATCATGCCCTGCAGATCCTCGACCGACCCGATCTCCGTCGCAAAGCCCGCAGCGTGATCCCGCAGGACGAAGCTCATGTCCGGGGTCATGGACGCCCCTCGCGCCAGCACCGTCACCGCTTGCCCTGCCTCGACCAGTTCACGCGTCACATAACCACCGATGAAACCGGTGCCTCCGGTGACCAGGACTGGTCGGGCGCCAGGGCCGAGTTTCAAGCTCGGGCCGCGGCCTTCAGCACCGCGCGCGCGGTCGTTTCATCGGTGACCAGGACGTTGGCGGCCCCGCTGCGCAGCGCGCCGAGGATCGCGTCCCGCTTCTCGAGGCCTGCGGCCATCGCCACGACGAGCGGGATCCGCTTCAGCTCGTCCCATTCGATGGCGATGAGGCGCTGATCCAGCACGTGCACGGGCTCGCCCGCCGGGTTGAAGTAGCGCGTGCACATGTCGCCCACGGCGCCCGCCGCGAGCAGGCGCTTTTTGTCCTCCGGTGAGATGTGCCCGTACCGGACCAGCGTCGCGCTGTCGTCGAGCGTGCCGATGCCGACCAGCGCCAGCTCGCAGGCCGCGCCGGCCTCGAGCGCGGACCGGATCGATCCGTCGCGCAGCATGGCGTCCTTGATGTCGGGTGAATCCACCAGCACCGGCGCGTGCAGGTAGTGGACTCGGCTTCGAGGATGCAGCGACGCCAGGTGCCGGGCCAGCTCGTGGCCCTGGATGCCCGCCCGCGAGCCGCTCACTCCGCCATGAAGCATCGAGATGTCGAGGTCGGAGACGCTGCCGGGCGGGAGCATGTGAATGGCGGCCGAAAGCATCCTGCCCCACGAAAGTCCGAGGTGCATCCCGTTCAGCAGCTGGCTCTTGACGAAATCCGCGGCGGCCCAGGCGACGGCGTCGTTGGCGGCAGGCCCCGGCCCACCCGAAACCACCACCGCGCGCTTGAGGTGGAAGTCGTGAGCGAGCTCGAGCGCAAGGTCACCCTGCAGGCTGCGCGGGCGCCGGATTTCGACCCTCACTATCCCGTCGTCGCGCGCCCTCTTGAGGTAGCGGGAGACGGTGGAGGGGTCGAGACCCACGCTCCGAGCGATCTCCACCTGCGTCTGCCCCGCGACGTAGAAGCGAGTGGCCAGGTCGACGAGCAGGTCGGCGGTGGGGCCGAGCGCCAACCGCTTCCCGTTCACGGACTGGTCTCCACCCTGGTCGCCGGCGCCATGCCTGATCCCCGCCCGCATGCCTACTCCAGGTTCGTGTGCCGCGAGCGCATCGAGCTCATGGTCTGGCCCGTTCGATCGCGAAGGAGGATGGAAACAATGTCGAAAAACACCAGCTGGGCGGCCTCATAGAGGCTACCCATGGGCAGGACGCTCACCCCGCCCGAGTCGTCGGCCATGGTCTGCGCGCGAAGGTGGATCACGACGTCAGCCCGCTTGGGCGCCGGCCCCTCCGGCTGCGCCGTGATCACGGCCGTCCGCGCGCCCGCCGAGCTTGCGACTCCCATCAGCGCCAGCACGGTCGAGAACTGCCCGGGGCCGGCGCTCACCACGAGCAGGTCGCCCGGCCCCAGTGGAGGCGTGGTCATATCCCCCACGACGTGCGCGTCGAGGCCCAGGTGCATGAGGCGCATGCAAAGCGCGCGCATCATCAAGCCCTCGCGCCCCACGCCGTAGCACGCGATGCGATGCGCGCCCTGAAGCTCGGTCGCGAGCCTCTCCGCTTCGCCTGCTGCGCCCGCCTCGAGCACCGCCCCGATCTCCCTCACGGCTCCGCTCAGAAGCCGAGCGGTCGCGGAGTCCGTCTCGCCCTTCAACTCACGACTCCCCGCCCAATCAGGCCTTGCATCTCCTTAAGGTTCGCCACAGGATCGCCACCGTCGAAAACCGCGCTGCCCGCGACGATCACGTCCACATCCATGGCGGCGATGGCGGCCACATTGCGGAGCGTCACGCCGCCGTCGACGCCAAGCAGGACTTTTCGGCCACAGCCCTCAATCAGGCGGCGCGCCGCTTCGAGGCGCCCTTGAGTGGCGCTGCCAAAGCTCTGCCCGCCCCAGCCCGGATTCACCGCCAGCACGAGCACCAGATCTGCGCCGTCCAGGAGCGGCTCGATGGCGCTCACCGGGGTGCCCGGGTTGAGGGCGATCCCTCGGGTGATCGAGCCAGACCGGCCCCCGCTCAGATGCATCGACCCGAGCGCCTGCAGCACTCGATGCGGATGGCGGGTGGCCTCGACGTGAAATGTGATGACGTCCGCACCGGCGTCTACGTACGCCGCCAGCTTTTCCAGCGGCTCCTCGACCATCAGGTGGACGTCCTTGCGCAGCCGGGTGTGCAGCGCGCCGATCACCTGCGGGCCGACCGTCAGCTGCGGGCAGAAGCGGCCGTCCATGACGTCGACGTGCACGAAGTCCGCGCCCGCATCCTCGAGCCGGCCGAGCTCCTCCCCCATCCGCATCCAGCTGGCGGTGGTGATGCCAATGCTCAGCAGCGGCCGCGCCGGCCTTTCCTGCTGAGCGGCCGACGAAGCCTCAGTCAGCGGAGCTCTTCCCAACGAGTGCACCCCTTGTCGACCGGTATAGGTCCAGCGCGTCTTCGGGACGCCTCCCCTCGTGAACCACCGCGGAGACCGCCCGCATCATGCCCATCGGGTTGTCGCTCTGGAAGATGTTGCGGCCCATGTCGACGCCCGACGCACCCTCGGTGACCGCGCGGTACGCCATCGTCAGGGCATCAAGCTCGGGCAGCTTCTTGCCCCCGGCCATGACGATCGGCACCGGACACGAGGCGGTTACCGTCTCGAAACCGTCGTCCACGTAGTACGTCTTCACGAACTGTGCTCCCAGCTCTGCGCAGATCCGGCAGGCGAGCCGGATGTACTTGGCGTCGCGGGTCAGCTGCTTGCCGACTGCGGTCACGCCCATCACCGGAATTCCGTAGCGGAGGCCGATGTCGACGAGGCGGGTCATGTTGTGGACCGACCTCGTTTCGTTCTCGCCACCGATGAAGACCTGCACCGCAAGCGCCGCCACGTTGAGTCGCAACGCATCGTCGATGTCGATGGCGATCTCCTCATCCGACAGCTCCTTGAGGATGCTGGGCCCACCGCTTGCCCGCAGCACCACCGGGGTGCGCGAGCTGGGCGGCACTGTGGAGCGGAGGATGCCGCGCGTGCACATCAGCGCGTCCGCCAGCGGCACGAGAGGCAGGATGTTCACGTCGACCCGCTCGAGCCCGGTCGTCGGCCCCTGGAAGTACCCGTGGTCGATGGCAAGCATCACGGTGCGCCCGGTGTCGGGGCGGAACACCCTCGCCAGCCGGTTGGACATCCCCCAGTCGAGCGAGCCGGATCCCTTCAGGAAGAACCCGTGGTCCGGCGCGGGAATGTCGGTATGGAAGTTCTTGGCCTCTCCGTCCTGTTCAGGCACTTTCGTCTCCTCGGAGCGCCTCGGGTACGTTCAGCCGGGCGCGGCGAATTTTTGGACGCGGCGAGCGCGAGATGTCCCACCCCAAAGACTACGCACAATCTTGCAGCCCGCGCATGATTGTGGGGCCATTATGTGCCGGCCCGATCAAATGTCAAGGCACTTAACAGCGCGCGGCGCAGGTGCCCGCGCCGCCCTACGACCGCTTGGTCTTCGCGCTCAGAAAGGCGTAGGCGTCGGCCGCAAGCTGCGACTCGCTCTCGAACAGCGGGCGCCAGATCTTGGTGGCCGCGGCGAGGTTGGGCAGGAAGTTGCCGAAGGCCTCCACCGTGAGCCAGCCGTCGTAACCGACATCCCGTAGGGCCGCGAAGTCCGCATCCCACGCCACGCTGCCGGTGCCCGGCACGCCCCGGTCGTTCTCGGACACGTGGACGTGCGCGATGCGCTTGCCTGCCCGGCGAATCGCCTCGGCCGGGTTCTTTTCCTCGATGTGGGCGTGGAACGTGTCCAGGTGGATCTTGCAGTTGGGGTGACCCACCTCGTCGACCAGCTTGACGGCCTGGTCCAGGGTGTTCAGGTGATAGAGCTCGAAGCGGTTCACGACCTCCTCGGTCAGCACCACGCCAGAGCCCGCGGCGTACTCGGCGACGCGACGCAGATGATCGACGCTGCGGTGCCACTCGTCGGGCGTCGCGCCGCGCCCGGTGAATACGCCGAGCGCCACCTGGTGCGGGCCGCAGAGGATGGACGAGCCGACGGTCGCGCAGCAGTCGACGACTCGCTGCATGTGGTTGTACGCGGCCTGGCGAATCGCCGGATCCGCGCTCACGGGGTTGTGCTCCGGCGCGATCACCGTGTTGGCGGTCCGCTGCAGCCCCAGGTCGTCCAACCGCCTGGCCCACATGGCCCATTTGGAGGTGTCGAGATCGAAGATCGGCACCTCGACCCCGTCATATCCGATCTTCTTGAGGGACTCCAGTACCGGCATCAGGCTGTCGTGCATGTCGTCGGCCCACAGGTAGAGATTGATGCCGTACTTCACAGATCGCACCTCCTGAATGCAGCGCTAGATCGCAAGACACGACTATCCAGGCCCCCGCCCAAATGTCAAGGGATCGCGGCGCTAATCTTCAACCGGAGCACATGACAAAGCCCATCGCGCTCGGCAGCGACGACGCCGGGTTCCCTTTGAAGGAGGCGATCAAGGGCTACCTCGAGGCGGAAGGCCATGAGGTGTTGGACTACGGCTGCGATTCGACGGACCCCGTCGACTATCCGGACGTCGCTCTCGAGGTGGCGCGGGCCGTGGCGCGTGGCGAGCACGATCGAGCGATCCTCGTCTGCGGCACGGGCATCGGCATGGCGATCACGGCCAACAAGGTGCCCGGCGTGTACGCGACAGTGGCCCACGACGCCTATTCCGCGGCCAAGGCCCGAACGTCGAACAACACGCAGGTGCTGGCCCTCGGAGCCCGCGTCGTAGCGCCTGAGCTGGCGACGACCCTCGTGGGGATCTGGCTGAAGTCGGAGTTTCAGGGCGGAGCGTCGGCGCGCAAGGTGGGCAAGATCGGTGCGGCCGAGCGCAAGCTCGCGAGCAACGGAACGACTGCCGCTCGCAAGCCGCGCAAATCGAAGACGGCATGACCACAGCCGCACCGGCGGGCGGCCCGCGAAAGGGTTTCAAGAAGCTCATCAACGACCCGTTCGACGCCGTCGACGAGGCGATCCAGGGCTACGTGGCCGCCCACGACGGCACCCTTGCATTCGCCGAGCCGCGCGTGGTGATCAGGCGCACGCCCGCCGTGGACAAGGTCGGGCTCGTCGTCGGGGGCGGCTCTGGTCACGAGCCTGCGTTCCTCGGATACGTCGGCCCGGGCATCGCGGACGCCGCCGCGTGCGGCAACATTTTCGCCTCGCCGCCGACCACCGTGGCTCTGGCCGCGATCAAGGCCGCCAACCACGGGCGGGGCGTCATTCAGGCGTACGGCAACTACGCTGGCGACGTGATGAACTTCGGCCTGGCCGCCCAGGTCGCCGCGGCGGAAGGCATCGAGGTCCGCGAGATCCGGGTCACCGACGACGTAGCGTCCGCGCCTCCGGCCGAGGCCGCCAAACGCCGCGGCATCGCCGGCGACATCATCGTCTTCAAGTGCGCCGGCGCGGCCGCCGAAAAGCGGCTGAGCCTGGCCGACGTGGAGCGGGTGGCGCTCAAGGCGAACGCCGCCACCCGCAGCATGGGGCTCGCCATGTCGGGCTGCGAGGTGCCCGGCTCCGGCCGGCCCACGTTCGAGCTCCCCGACGACGAGATCGAGATCGGGATGGGCGTCCATGGGGAGCCCGGCATACGGCGCGGGCCAATTCAACCGGCGGACGAGATCGCGAAGTCGCTCGTCGACGCGATCGTCGCCGACATGGGCGACTCCGGCAGCACCGACATCGCGCTGCTCGTCAACGGCCTCGGGGCCACCGCAACGATGGACCAGTTCATCCTCTACCGCGGGGCGCGCAAATTCCTCGAGGGGCACGGGTTTCGCGTGGTCCGCAGCTACGTCGGCGAGTTCATCACCTCGCTGGAGATGGCGGGTGCGTCGCTGACAGTGACCCAGCTCGACGAAGAGCTCCTCTCCATGCTCGACGCGCCGGCCAGAACTCCCGCCTTCGTCGTTTGAGCGATGCCCTCCTGCGCGCCTGCATCCTCGCCGCGGCCGACTCCATCGACGCCGCGCGCGACGATCTGTGCAGCCTGGATTCCAAGGCGGGCGACGGAGATCACGGTGTGACGATGGCGCTTGCCGCGCGCGGGGTTCGCAAGCAGCTGACGGAATCGCCCGAGGCCTCGGCCGCCTATCTGGTCACCAGGCTCGCCCTCGCCACCGGATCGGTGGGCGGAGCGATCGGGCCCATCTACGCCTCCGGGCTGCTGGCGGTCGCGGCGACGCTGCGTGGATTGGACTCGCAGGAAGGTCTCCGGGTGGAGGACGTGCTCAGCTGCGCGGAAGCGGCCGAGAAAGCGGTGGCGGCACTGGGCGGTGCCCGGCCGGGTGACAAGACGATCCTCGACGCGCTCGATCCTGCCGTCAGCTCGCTGCGATCGTCCGTCTCCACCGGCGCCAGCATGGGCGGCGCGCTCAACGACGCCGCGGAAGCGGCCTCCGCCGGCGCCGCCGCGACGGCGTCGATGACCGCGGCCCTTGGACGCGCGAGCCGGCTCGGCGAGCGCAGCCGCGGCACGGCCGATCCGGGCGCCAGCTCCTTCGCGCTGATCCTTCGCGCGATGGCGTCGCAGTACTTTCGCGCGACCTCCAACAGTTGACGCCGCTCGTCGGCACCAGCCTCAAGATGAACCTCACGTCGAGTGAGGCGCGCGTCTACTTCGACGCCCTTCGCCCGCTGCTCGCCCGTGTGCATGGCTGCGAGCTCTTCGTCCTCCCTCCCTTCACCTCGCTCTGGGTGGCGCGCGAACGGCTCGCAAGAAGCAACATCGCCTGGGGCGCACAGGACGTGCACGCCGATGACTCAGGTGCCCACACCGGCGACGTCTCCGCATCGATGCTCACCGACCTCGGCTGCACGTTCGTCGAGGTGGGCCATTCCGAGCGCAGGCGCGACCACAGCGAGACGGACGAGAGGGTGGCGGCCAAGGTGCGCCAGATCCTCCGGCACCGCATGACCCCGATCATGTGCGTGGGCGAGCTCACGAAGGCGACGGTTGCTTCCGGCCTCGCGCAGGTCCTACCCCAGGTGCGCGCCGGCCTGAAGCACGTTCCGCCCGCCGAGAGGTCACGCGTCGTGATTGCGTACGAGCCGGTCTGGGCGATCGGCGAGGGCTCGACTCCCGCCGAACCAGACCACGTGGCCGCCGTTCACCGTGGGATTCACGAGTTCATGCTGTCCACCGCCGCGGGCGGCGTCGACTGCCGCGTCATCTACGGGGGAAGCGTGGATCCGGAAACCGCCGGACCGCTCCTCGACCAGGCCGGCGTGGACGGACTCTTCGTCGGACGGGCGGCGCTCGACCCGGTCAGGTTCGCGGCCATCGCGGCCGCCGCGGAGACACTCGCCGCTCCATGAAACCAAACTCGCCCGGGAGCGCCTAAGATCAAGTTTGCCTCGGCGGCCTGAGCTCTGGCCCGTCCGAAAACCGGGCGCAGCGCCGCCTGAGCGGCCATCGTTCGAAGATTGAGAGGAGAACGTCTGGATGGCTGATCACCCGAACGCAGAAATCTTGCGCCGCGGATACACCGCGTTTCAGACAGGCGACATGGACACCGTCCGATCACTGTTCGCACCCGACATCGTGTGGAACGTCCCGGGCCATAACCGCTTCTCGGGGGCACATCGGGGCGTCGACAGCGTGCTGAAGCTCTTCGCCGAGAACTTCGCGGAAACCGACGGCACGTTCAAGGTCGAGCTCCACGACATCGTCGCCAATGACGAACACGCGGTAGCCCTCGCCACGGTTTCGGGCCAGCGCAAGGGCAAGAAGGTCAGCGACCATTACACCCACGTCGCCCACATCAAGAACGGAAAGCTGACCGAGTCCTGGATCTTTGACGAGAACCCGGACGTGGTCGACGAATTCTGGAAGTGATCCCCGTAGCGGACCAGGAACACTAAGCAACTGTTCGGACGGTCTTGAGCCGGTACAAGCGCCGGCTCAGGATCGACACCCTGATTACCCGCGCGTTTAGTGCATGCCCCGCCCGCCCGCGACGATGAGCAGCTCGCCGGTTATGAAGTCGGCGTCGTGAGAGGCGAGAAACGCGGCTGACGCCGCCACCTCGTCGGGCGTGCCCCAACGTCCAAGCGCCGTCTCGTCGAGGATCCTGCGCTCGACGGCAGGGTCTGTCCCCTCGACCATGTCCGTCTTGATCCAGCCGGGGCAGACTGCGTTCACCGTGATGTAGGGACCGAGCGCGAGCGCCATCGCCTTGGTCAGCCCGTTCATGCCGGCCTTGGAAACGACGTACTCGGTCCAGCGCATCGCGGAGGGGTGGTACAGACCCGAGTTCGAGGATATGTTGATGATCCTTCCGAACTTCTGGGCGATCATGATCGGCGCCACCTCCTTCGAGCAGAGGTACGCCCCCTTGAGATTGATGTCGATAGTGCGGTCCCAGTCCTCCTCGCTCGTCTCTAGCACGCCCTTGGTGAACATCACGCCGGCGTTGTTGACCAGCACGTCGATCTGGCCGAATCGATCGATGGTCGACTGAACCAGGTTCTGCACGTCGGCGAGGCGCGAAACGTCGGCCCGGACCGACAGCGCCTCGCTTCCCTTCTTCTTGATCAGGTTGACGACCTCCGACGCGGCCTGTTCGCCGCCGACCCAGTTGACGACGACATTCGCACCCTCGTCGGCGAACCGCAGCGCGATCGCCTTGCCGATCCCGCGCGACGATCCGGTGACGATCGCCACCCTTGCCTTGAGCCGCTGCTCCGTCATGTCATCTCCTTGCATGTTCGGTGGTCACTGAGAGCTGCCGCGGGCCGACACCGGCCAGCAGCCGACCAGCCGGCCGCCCCGGGTCACCCAGAAACGATCGTGCAGGTTGAACGTGGTTCGGATCTGGCCCGGCCTGAAGTCGAGCGTGCTGCCCAGCGGTGGGATGGCGCCGGTCAGGCTGACCGTGAGGTGCTCGTCACTGACCCAGAGCCCCGACGCCTCGAACCCGATCGGGGTGGGCGCGCCGTACTCCATCCCTGCGGTGCGCCGGCCGACATCGACCACGACCCGGTCCGGGTGCCGGCTGATGACCGTGCCCCGAAGGGCGACCGCGCACCGAAACGGCAGCTCCAAATCGAGCAGCTGCGGCTCCATGAGCGCGTACACGCCGGCCTGCATCTCGGTGATCACCGGGTTGGCGATGGCCTCGCGCAGAGTCGAGGTCCCCGCGGCCGAGACGATGTCGACTGCGAAACCAGCTTTGATCAGGGCGTCGCGCACCTGGGCCAGGGTGGCGTAGGAGCGGGCTATGTTGCCGTCGCGGTCCGGCGCCCCGAGGCGCATCCGGCCCTCGTAGCCCATGATGCCGGCAACGCGCACACCCGGCGAGCGCTCGATGGCCCCGGCCAGCTCGACCGCCTCCCCCGCGGAGCTCACTCCACACCGGTGCAGGTTGGTGTCGACGTCGACGAGGACTCCCACGGTCACCCCGGCCGCGGCGGCCTGGCGCGAAAGCTCGTCCACGGGACCGGCGTCGTCAGCCGCGACGATGACGGTGCCCCGGCGGGCAAGCTTCACGACACGCGCCAGCTTGGCCGGGTCCACGACCTCGTTGGCGATGAGGATGTCGCCGATGCCGGCCGCCGACATCGCCTCGGCCTCGCCCACCGTGGAGCAGGTGACGCCCCTCGTCCCGTCGACCAGCTGGCGCTTCACGAGATCCGGCGATCGATGCGTCTTGACGTGCGGTCGCACCGTCTTGCCGGTGCCCCTCATCAGCTCGGACATGGCGGCGACGTTCGCCTCGAAGACGTCGAGGTCGACGACGAGGGCAGGGGTCGACAGGGGCCGCATGCCGAGGTCGGTCGGGACGGCCGGCTGGGCCGACATCAGGTGGCCGAGCTCGCGCGGGCGGCGAGGCGATCGCGGATCCCGCTGTACAGTGCCCCGCGCTCGAGGTTGGGTTCGAAGCGTTTTGCCACCGAGGCGAGCTTCTGCACCGCGCTCGACACAGACGGATACGCACCCGCGCCGACGCCCGCGAGGATCGCAGCCCCGAACGTGCCCGGCTCGTCCTGCGCCACGACCTCGAATGGGACGCCGCACACGTCCGCGTGCAGCTGCAGCCACCAGGAGAGGTTTGCCCCGCCGCCGGTTGCGCGGACGAGGCTGACCTCGACCCCGCGTTTCTTCAACCGGTCCATCGTCATCGAGAACTCGCAAGCGATGGCCTCCAGCAGGGACCGGATGAGGTCGATCGAGGTGGTCGCCGGGGTCACGCCCACGAACGACCCGCCTGGGTCGGAAAGTCCCCGCACGTGCGGCAGGGGCATGAGCGCGGCGTCCGAGAACACCGGTCCCGGCCCCCCACCCACCTTCGCCAACCCGTCGGTCAGCTCCGGGATCGACACCGTCAGCAGGTCGCGCGCCCAGTCGATGACGCTCATCCCGTTCGGGTTGGTCCCGATGATCGCGAACCCCGTGGCGCCCGGGTGCGGGCAGATGTTCATGCCCTCGTGAACCAGCTCCACCGGCCAGCCCGCCCGCACCGGCAGCGTGAACGAGTGCCAGCTGCCGCACGCCAGCGCCACCACGCCTGGGTCCACGGCGCCTGCCCCGATGGACGCCGCGAACGCGTCCCAGGCACCGGTGACGATCACCGTGGTCGGCGGCAGGCCGAGCTCGGCGGCCACGCTCGGCAGGATCGGCCCGATGGGCGTGGCGTTGGGCTGGACGTCGGGCAGCCAGGCCGGATCGATCCCGGTCTCGTGGATCCGGTCCTGCGACCACCCGCCCGACGCGACATCGAATGTCGCCCATGCGCCGGCGTCGCTCCAGTCCACGACCGGCCGACCGCTGAGCAGCAGGGCGTAGTACTCGTGCCAGTTCATGAACCAGCGCGCCCGCGCCGCCACCTCGGGATGCTCCTTGCGCCACCACAGGGCCCGGTTGACAGGGTCCATCCGCCGCGGCAGATGGCCGGTCAGGCGAAACCATTCCTCGGGCGATCGCCTGGCCGCCGTCACGGCGGCCACGTCATCGCCTCTCGCATCGGCGGTCATGAGGCAAAGGCCCAGTGGCGTGCCGTCCGCACCCACGGGGAACACCTCGCGGCCCGAGGAGCTGAAGGAGATGGCTTCCGGCGGATCCTCCTTCAGGCGAGGGTGCGCCGCCACCTCGGCCAGGCATTTGCGAAACGCCGCGCGCGATTCGAGCACGTCCACCTCGGAGTGGCCTGGCTCGGACCGGTACCCCGGCACGGCCTGCCGCGCGATCGCGAGCAGGCTGCCGTCAAGGGCGTAAGCGGCCGCCTTGACGTTGCTCGTGCCTAGGTCGATGCCAATGAGGCTCATCGGCTCGATTCGAACCTACAGCTCGGCGTTGACGATGAACCCGGCGTCGGCCAGTATGGTCGCGCAGGTGAGGTAGCTCGCGTCGTCGCTGAGCAGGAAGGCGTGTACGGCCGCCATCTCCTCAGGCTTTCCCACCCGGTGCAGCGCGATGCGGTCGGTGTAGTACTTGAGCGAGGGTGGGTCCTTGAGCAGGTCCGCCGACATCGGAGTGTCGATGCAGCCCGGTTCGACGGCGTTGATCCGGATCCCATGCTCGCCGAACACGCAGCCGAGCGCCTTGACCAGCATGCTCACGCCGGCCTTGGTGCCGCAGTACGCCGCCTGAAACGGTGAGCCGACATAGGCTGACAGTGAGCTCGTGCACGTGATCGCTCCCCCGTGCCCCTCCTTGATCATCTGCTTGGCGGCCTCGGTGCAGACGAGCCAGGTGCCGCGGAAGTTCGTTTCGGAAAGGGCGTCGAACTGCTCGATCGGAGTCTCGTCCCACTTCATGTACGGGTTGATGCCCGCGTTGGACGCCACCCAGTCGAGATGCCCGCCGCGCTTGGCCACCTCCTGCACCATGCCCACCACCTGCGCGGGATCACGCACGTCGGCGACCACGGGAAAGCCCTCGCCGCCCGCCTCCTTGATCCGGCGCAGGGTCTCCGTCGGGTCATCCGTCTTGCGCTGGTTGACCCCGACGATGGCTCCTTCCGAAGCCATGCGAACAGCGATCGCCTGGCCGATGCCCGTGGTGGCACCGGTGACGAAACCGACCTTGCCGACGAATCTCTTCTCCATTCCCAATCCTCCGTGAATCAGTGGCCGATCAATGAGCCCTATGGACGCTCGGGTGGTGAGTCCGGGCTGCGCCGCCACGGCGGCAGCTGGTAGACGATGCCGGGGCGCGCGTAGGTCTTGCCCTCCGCGAGCCGGCGGCGGTAGCTGTGCACCGGCGTCGCGAGGGCGTCGGTGCGGACGTCGACCACCACGGGACGCTCGCTCTCGAACGCGGCCTTGAACGCGTCGTCCAGATCGCGGGGCTGCTCCACTCGAATCCCATCGCAGCCCAGCGCCTGCGCCACGGCGGCGAAGTTGGGGCCGCCGGTCTTGCCCTCCAGGTCAACCGACTGGCGGAGGCCCTCGAAGAAAAGGCGCTGCCAGATCGCGAGCCAGGCGAGCGTGCCGTTGTTCAAAACGATGTTCACCGTGCGCAGGCCGTGCTGGAGGTGGGTCGCGAGCTCGCCGAGCGCGTAGTTGAAGCCGCCGTCGCCGCTGACGGTGACAACACGCCCCTCGGGCCGCGCCAGCGCCGCACCGATCGCCGCCGGCACCGAGTAACCGAGGCCACCCTGGCCCCGCGCGAAGAGGAACCCTCGTCCGGCGACCAGTGCCGGCAGGTGCGAAGAGATCCAGCCCGCGGAGAAGCTCGCATCGCTGATCACCACGTCGTTCGGGCCGAGCCGGGAAGCCAGCGCCGACATCACCCGGGCGGGATGGATCGGGATCACATCAGACGATTCGTCCTTCTGACGCAGAACCCTCGCCGCGGCCCCAAGCTCGGCCGACTCCTCCAGCCAGGCGGCCCGACTCTTCCTGGGCACGAGCTTGACCAGGGCTTGTAGGGTCGGACGCGCGTCGCCGTTCAGCGCGACGGTCGGCCTGAAAGAGCGGCCGAGCTCGGTCGCGTCGATGTCGAGATGGATGGTGGCCTGGTCTGCGAGCGGAAGCGTCCCGTTGTGGCTCGTGTTCTGACCGAGCTTGCAGCCGACGCAGAAGACGACGTCGGCGTTGCGCACGACCTCCAGCGACTCGGTCGGGCCGAGCGGGTTGAGCACGCCCGCCGAGTGTCCGCCGCTGTCGGCCACGGCGCCCTTGCCGGTGAAGCTGGTGACGACCATGGCGTCGATCCTGTCGACCAGCGCGCCCAGCTCGGCCGTCGCTCCCGAGCCATGCACCCCGCCTCCGGCGACGATGACCGGCCGGCGTGCCTGCTTCAGCAGGTCGGCCGCGGCGGCGAGCGAGTCTGGCGAGGCCACCGGCCGGTGCGCCGGAGCTTCGCCGTAGCGGTCGTCGACTTCGATCGCGGCGGGATCGGACTGCCACTCGGCGTCCATCACGTCGTGGGGGATGATCACCGCAACTGGCCCGGGGCGCCCGGATGTGGCGATGCGAAACGCGGCGCGCACCGTCTGCGGAAGCGCTGCGACGCTCGGCACGGTGAGCGTTGACTTGGTGATCGACTGAAGGAACCGCTCCTGGTCGAACCCCTGGCTCGCCACGCCCATCTCGCGATACGGCGCCCAGTCGCGCGACAGCTCGCCGACGAGCGCGATCACCGGCACCGAAGCGTTGTGGCTCTCGAGCAGGCCGTCCGCGAGCTTCGTGGTGCCTGGTCCGACTGTCACGTCGCACACGCCCGGCCGTCCCGTGAGCCGGGCAAACGCGTCGGCGGCGTAGGCCGCTGATCGCTCGTCGCGGACCAGGAAGTGCCGGATCTTGGGGGTGCGCCGCGCGATACCGTCATACAGCGCTACCGTCTGCCCGCCCGGCTGCCCGAAGACGTGTGTCACGCCGTAGCCGACCAGGAGCTCGGCCAGCAGGTCTCCCGCGTGTGCCATCAGGCCACCGGCTCGGCTGGTTTGAACTGCAGAGTGAGCGCGTCGAGCTTCTGAAGCACGTCGTCGCTCAGCCGGACGTCAGCCGCCGCCAGGGTGTCGTCGAGCTGGCCGGCCCGGCTGGCTCCCACGATGGGCGCGGTCACGGCGGGCTGGTGCAGCACCCACGCCAGGGCGAGGGTGGCCGGCTTGAGGCCGATCTCGGCGGCGATCGCCGCAAACGCCGAGACGGTCTCGAATACGTGCTTGTGCCAGTAGCGCTCGCGGTACTGCGTGCCGGCGTTGGGGATGGCAAATCGCGTGTCCTTCGGCGGAGGCTTGGAGAAGTCGTGCTTGCCGGACAGCATTCCGCCTGCGATGGGGTTGTAAGGAATGACGCCGATTCCCTCCTCCAGACACAGCGGGAAAAGCTCGCGCTCAGCGTCCCGAAACAGCAGGTTGTAGCGCGGTTGAGCGGATTCGAACCTCACGAGGCCTCGGGCCTCGCTTCGGCCGAGCGCTCGAGCCAGCCGGTGGGGCGCGAAGTTCGAGCAGCCTACGTAGCGGACCTTTCCCATTCGCACCATGTCATCGAGCGCCTCGAGCGTCTCGTCGATCGGAGTCTCCTCGTCATAGCGGTGCAGCTGGTACAGGTCGATGAAGTCGGTGCCCAGGCGGCGCAGCGAGGCGTCGATCGCGTCCATGAGATGCCGCCGGTTGTTGCCAACCTCCCACGGTTGGTTGCCTGTCCGGCCGAATGCCTTGGTGGCAATCACGAAATCCTGCCGTTTGCCCTTGACCCAGCGCCCGATGATCTCCTCGGTCGTCCCCATACGCTCGAGACCCCCGCCCAGCGGGTAGACATCGGCGGTGTCGATGAACGTGACACCGGCCTGGGCGGCTCGATCGAGGATCGCGAATGATTCCTTCTCGTCGATCTGCAGTCCGAAGGTCATCGTCCCAAGGCACATTCGCGAAACCTTGAGGCCCGTGCGGCCCAGCCTCGTGTGTTGGATGGCCTGCTCTCTATCTAAACGTCGGAGTCGTCGGAGGTGTACGCCTCGAAGTGCGTGAACCCATGGTCGACGTTCGTGTTGCCCACGAAGAAATTGAAACCGATCCCGGGACTTCCACTTGCGAAAACGTCGTCCGTGACCGAGATGACCTCGACGCCGTTGATGAATCCTTTGATCAGCGTGCCGTTGATGGTGGCTTCGACCACGTCGCCGTCCTTCACCCCGAATTGCGCGCCGACGAGCTTCTTGAGCGAGGTGAAGTCCCCGATCTTGCCGTTCCACCGGACGATCTCCGCATAGCCGGCCTCTGTCTTGAGGCACCGGAAGAAGATCTCGTACCCGGTGCACAGATGCGGCTCCATCTCGCTGCGCACGCGCAGCTCGACCTCCTGGAAGTATTCGTCGGTCGGGTTACGGCTGAAGACGACGCCCTTGGCGTGCTGGTTTCTTCCCCACGCGCCGGTCAGCAACGCGGCCGGGTCGTCGTAGTCGCCCACAGGCGCTGACCCCTCGCCTCCCGCCGGATCGAGATTGCCCTGCTCGACCCGGCGCTCGGCCACGGCCATGCGGGTCACCGACCCGTAGGCCCCTCCGTTCTTAGTTATGACATCGGCCCAGTCGATTCCATCCGTCTTGCCGTTGAGCCAGATGCCGCCCTCCGAGATCGGATTCTCGTCGAGCTCGAAGTCCGTGCTGTACGACCGTTCCAATGGGTCCTCTCCAATAACGGCGGTTAGATGACGGTCCGGTGGGCGAGCTCTTCGGCCGTTTCGCGACGCTCCTGGACGATGTCGCCGGCCCTGAGCAGCCACTCCTCGTTACCTCTCAGCTTGAGGCCGACGAGGATGGCGATGCCGACGATCAGCCACGCGCCCACGATGTACGGCGTGAGGCTGTACGGAAACGCTGGGAACGGGTTGAACGATGCCCAGACCGAGTAGATGAGCACGACGCTCGTCCCCACCGGGAAGATGAAGTGGAGGATCCAGTTGAACTCGTGGCGCCGCTCGCGCCAGTAGTAGAGAACGACGCCGATGTTGGCCATCACGTAGACGAAGATCACGCCGACCACCAGGACGAACCCGACCGCCAGGATGAAGATCTTGTCCGGGCCCCAGATGGCGCCGGCGACCACGCCCAGCAGCAGTGAGAGGGCGAACTGGATATGGATGGCGACCGTGGGCGTCTTGCGCACGGGATCGACCGACCCGACGGCCTTGGGCAGCACGCCGGCCTGTCCCATCCGAAACCACATTCTGGTAGCCACGTTCTGAGCCGCGAGGCTGCCTCCGATGACCGACGTGAACATGGCGAGAAGGGCAAAGAACCACAGACTGCCCCACACACGGTGCGCGATGACGAGGGCCGGCAGCTCCGGCGACGAGGTGAGGGTCGACAGGTTGTTGACGCCCCAGCCGATGATCTGTCCCCAGATCACGAGGATCAGCATCGCCCCGATGATCGCGATCGAGGCCATGGTCGCGCGCGGGATGTTGCGGCGCGGATTCTCAGTCTCCTCGGCAAGCGGCACGGCCGCCTCCCAGCCGGTAAGGCCCTGCACCGTGAAGACGATGGCGAGCGCAAATCCAGACGCCGTCGCGATGTTACCCGGGTTGAAGTTGTAGTCGAACGAGCTGAACGTGAAACCTCCGGGCCCCGGATTGAACAGCCCGAACAGACCCAACGTCAGCACGATGAGAAACTCGACCGCGCCGACGACAACGATGGTCCGCACCGACAGCTTGATTCCAAGGTATGCAAGCGCGGTGACGGCAGGAATGGCGACGATCGCGAACATCCACCAGTGGAACCAGTTCCACCCATAGTTCGATTTGAGCTCGCCCTCGAGGATGAAGCCGAAGTAGGCGAGGATCGGCCCCGGGACGATCGGGGAGTAGAGCACGAACATCCAGCCCGTGAGAAAACCGGCGCGCGCGCTGACAGTGCGGCTCACGTATGTGAAGTACCCGCCCGCTGACGGAAACCGCCGCGCGAGCTGGACGAGACACATACCCAGCGCGAGCACGATCAGGAACCCGATGAGGTAGGCCAGCGGTGCGTGGGCACCGGAGAAGCCGACGATCGTCGCTGTGAAGAAGAACGCCGCGATGGCCGGCGCAATGTGGGTGACGTTCTGCATGACTGCGCCTGTGAGCCCGACGGCGCCGGCCCTGAGCTCGGTCTCGGCTACCCAGGCCTCCCCTGGCTTCTCGACCGCGTCCTCGGCAAGCGTGCGGGCGGACTTATCTGCCATCTCGGTCTCCCCCTCCCAGCTCCGGTCACCGCCCTGAGCGGTGACAGGCGAACCCGCAGCCTACAGTGCGCTCTGATCCGTTCCCGAATGTCCAATGTCCGGGAACATTCGACATTTCTACTCTGACCCCGGAGCCCTGTCAATGGCCTCGTTGCCGGCCTGAACCGTGCGACTGGGGCATTGGGGCGCCTAACCTATCGGCGAAGTGTTCGAGCTTTCCGAACGCCATCGCCCCGGATCGGTCGCCGACATGGTGCCGGCGCTGGCCCGGCAGTTTCTCGCGGAGGTTGAACCCGGCGCTCGCCTGCCGACCGTCCGCGCCCTGGCCCATGGCCACCGCTCGAGCAGCTCCTCAGTGCATGCCGCCATCGGCCGGCTCGAGCAGGCCGGCGCGATTCAGATCGAGACCAGGGGTCGCGCCGGGGCGTTTCTGGTCCGCCGATCCATCGACCGGCTGTGGGCCATGATGAAGACCGGCCCGCTCGTGATCGCTCTGCCGCTGGCCTCCTCGCCGCGCTACGAGGCCCTGGCCACGGCGATCAAGCAGCTGATGACCAACGCCGGGCCCGACGTCATCCTCATGTTCGTCCGGGGCTCGCGCCAGCGACTCCAGGCCGTGCGTGAGGGGCGATGCCATCTCGCCGCCATGTCGAGCTTTGCGGCAACGGAGGTGTGCACCAGCGAGGACGCCGTCGTCCGGGAGCTGCTGCCGAACTCCTACAACACCGGCCATCGCGTCTTCTACACCCTGGACGGGCAGAACAGGACCGGACCCCTTCGCGTCGTCATCGACCGCCACTCCGCCGACCAGCAGCTGCTGACCGCGCTGGAGTTCGCGAACGCGGAAACGGTGCCCCTTCCGTCGATGACCGCGCAGATCGCGCGCCTGCTCGAGAGCGGACAGGCCGACGCCGCCGTATGGACCGTCGACGAGATGCAGACCAGGTGGCCCGCCGCCGTGCTGGACCGGCCGCTGTCGCCCGCCGTGCGCGAGCGCATCGGCGATCGGGACACCCGGGCGGTGCTGGTGGGGCGGTCAGCCGATGCGGCGGTGCTGAAGGCTGTGTGCGCTGCACTCGACCCGGCCGGGATCGAGCGCGTTCAGCTGGACGTGCTGGCCGGCCGCACAGTGCCCGAGTACTGATCTCCCAGC
>JBIOJB010000024.1:0-31975 GCA_044450465.1 Candidatus Dormibacterales bacterium
AGTCCTCACGGTCCGGCCCTACAAACATCAAATGCGCATCTGGATGACGTTTGGCGACTAACACGAATGCTGCGGCGAGGACGTCGAGTCCTTTGGAGTACGAAATCCGCCCCAAATACATGATGATTTGTTTGTCCGCAAGAGCTGGGTAGCGACTTCTGAATGTTCCCCGCTTTGGCAGCCCTTCGAACTTCTCGGATGGTAGGCCGAGGTCGATCACTGTCGAGGGCGCCGTCATTCCAAATCCTCTGGCCAACATCTGCTCGCCAACGGACATGAAGTGAATTGCTGCCGCTCCATTTAGATCTCGCCTCTCAAACATTTCGACATACAGACTCTTGATAGAGCGACTATGCGAATGAGTGGCAGGGTCGAGATTGCCATACGGAGAGATCACATAGGGAACGTGGGCCTTGCGGCTCGCAGAGGACGCTACCAGGCTCGGGTAGAGATATATCGCATGAACGTGAACGACCTCGAAACCCGAAACCCGATCTCGTAACCAATTACGTAGGCGGCTGGAAATCGCGAACCGCCGAATAATTCGTACAGGGACATGTCGGGCCCACCCGTCGATTGGAAAGTAGTGGACATCGATATTGCCGATCGACACTGGCTCCTCGAGAGGGACGTCCAGAACGTCGTCCCAATCTAGGTTCGTCGCAACGACGGTGACCTCGTGACCGAGTTCCTTCTGTTTGCCGCATAAACCGTTGGCAAGCTCGACAACCCAGCCGTAGCTGGGAGCCATAGCAGTGAACACGTGGAGAATTCTCATTTTGGCGACTCTGTCCGTGGGATCCAGTGGTCGCGTAAGGTAGCGTTCATGCCCTCAACTACTCATAGGTGAGCCATGAAGCGTGGTAAAGCTGGCCTAGTCTCGGGACTCGACCCGAGTTCTCTCTTTTAGTTTAAGGGCAACTGCATATTCGTACGCTATACCTCTAACAAGTGCGAATCTCAGGCCAGCCATACCGTCAAGGAAGCCTAGACGGCCGATGTAGAAAACAACGAACAGAATTGCGGGTCGCATCGGAACCCGTACCCAGACACGCTTTATGAGTTGCTTGCGTTTGAGCGGGTCAGCCCGCATCAGATCGCCGATCCCAAACCCGATGGGCTCGTTGCGGAGCTGAAAGTAGAGGTCGGCCTCTCTTGTTGAGTATGCGTTGTGCCTCCTGATGTACTCCTCAACTGAGATATCACGGGTTTGAACGTATTGGGAGTCAAGCCTGCCGATCCGGCCCGTAAATATAGGCTGCTCATGAATGGCCTCATCGCATCGGTAGTTGCTGTGTCGAAACAACTTCAGCTGGTAGAGCTTGCCCAAGCTGTGCCTTAGCGGGCGACCCATGAAGTGGTATCGCTGGCTAATTAGAAAGCCGTCAACGTTGGCGCTCGCCAGCTTAGAGGCGATCTCATCTGCGAGGCTGGGCGGCACTATGTCGTCGGCATCCAGCATCAACACCCACTCATGGGCGAATTTGATGTTCGACATTGCCCAGTTTTGCTTGGCGCCTAGATCGCCGCTTCCGGTGAAAGGAACCTGCACAACCTTGTCCGTGAATTCGCGTGCTATGTCAACGGTCTTATCGCGACTGAATGAGTCAAGTACAACAATCTCTGCGGCCCAACGAACGCTTTCGAGGCATCTGCGAATGGTAGCCTCTTCATTTAGCGTGTTTACGAGCACGCTTAGAGATACGGATGGCCGCGCCAGCGCAAGCGTGGCCGTTTGAGCTGCACGTTTTGAAACGCGTCGCTCTCTCAAACCGACACCGCGCTTGGGTAGGCCTGGGGACTGCGTTCCTCTTTAACGGCCACATCATTGCGTGCAACAATCGGACAAAGCGCAATGATCATCGCTGCTGGCATCCAGGCGAAGCGCTGCTGGAGGAGAGGTGACGCCTGTGCATAGATCAGAAACCCTATGTACGAGAGACTTACCGAGCGTGCGAGCTCATCTGCACCAAAGATCCAAATCGCGCGAAGACCGATGGCAACCGCGATCAGTAGCACCCCAACGAGCCCGAGGGCACCAGCTCCCAGCCAAGCGACCAGGAGCATGTTCTCGGGGTAGAACGGGACGTACTTCTGCTCGCTGGCTGGGTCCAGCCCGACTCCTACCAAAGGATGCTGACTTATCACGTGAAGCGTCTCTGACGCTAGTTGTAGTCGAGTACCTAGGCTCGCAGTCGGATTTGCAGCGGTGACCTGGGCGATTCTCTGAAGCGGAGAGCGAATGTGTATGGCGGGAGCCAAGGATGCAAGTAACAGCACCATCGCCGATGCCGCCGCCACGACTATCCACGCAGTTCGGCGCCTCGAGCGAAGCGTCGCTAGCCACCCTACTCCAGTGACTAGAGTGACAATATATCCATCGACCGAGCCGGAGACCAAAATGCCGGCGAGAATTCCTGCCATGACCAGAACCCTAGCGATGATGCTTGTGGTTCGTGTTGAGGAAATGAGGAGAGATGCTGCGGGGGCAAATGCGAACGAGCAGACAGCACCTAAATCGTTTGGATGCAGTGTTAGTCCACTCGCTCGCCCCACGTATGAGAAGTTCGGCGCTCCAAAAAGATGAACGTGAAAGAGTACCTCCAGGACACCTGTGTATCCGACAATTGCCGCGCTCGCTGTCCAGGCTTGTACAGCAACCCGGATGCGGTTATAGGTCGGTAGCGTAACCAGGCCTAGGGCCAGCCAAAAGATGATCAGAAATATGAATCGAGCAAGTATCCCGAGTGACAGCGCGGGGAATGCAGACGCGTGGAGACTCACTGCGGTCCCGAGCACCAAAGCAGCGGCCCCGACGATGGCCAAGCGTGGTAATGCAACCACGGCGCGAACTAAAGCGCCAGGCGACAGAAGAATGGCCGCGATCATTGAACCACCGAACAGCCAGTCCGACACTTCGACGTTCGCAACAGGGCGCCACGCTGTTGCGGCGACAGTGAGTGTCGCGATGATGTAGAGGCCGAACGCAAGGTTGTCCCTTCGGATGACGATCCTCAAGGAGGAGATGGAACCGCCGACGGTCGGTTGGACGGGACTAGCCACGCCAATATGATTAACACTGCTAGCGCTCCGAAGTACGCAGCGATCAGGCTCTGAGCCATGCCATCAATGCCGTTCATGGCAACCCATCTGCGCGCCAGCAAGGCAAGAGCAAGCCACGTCGAGACCTCGGCTACGATCGACGGTCCCATCCGCGCCGATCCTTTGAGGGCGTCTACGGCGATTCTGCGAATTGCGAGGAGGACCGCGGCCAAAAGCAGCAAGCGCCCGGCATCTGCAGCAGAACGATAGACGGTGCCGAAGAAGAAAACGATCAGCGTGGGCATCAGCACGAATACGGGTATTGAAACCAGAATGATCGCCGCTCCGACCACAAGCACTATGCCGACTTGAAGGCGCCGGCGATGGTCAATCTGCGCCGCTGCCACTGACGGGAGGGTGACGTATCCAACGCTTTGTGCCAGGAAACGTGGGAAATTCGTGAACGAAGATGCAACAACGTAAGTCGCCAAAGCCGCCGGCGTAGTCCAGGCAGCCAGGAGAAGCTGATCGATTCGAAAGGCATCAATCGGATACACCGAGGCGACGTAACTTCGAACGCCATATGAGAGTAGGTTGGCGGATGAGGCCGAATCCGCCTTGGCCTGCGGCCGGAATGATTCGTAAGCTGCAACTGCATGGAAGGCCGTAACCGCGCAGCCAATAATCTGGCCAAAAACGATCGCCGCCACAGCAGCGAGTATTTCACGGGGAAAGAAGATCCAGGCCGCGAGCGCCGCGGGGATCGTGGCGATTGTAGGTATCGGCCGACAAATATTTACGAGGGTGTAGCGACGGGCGGCTTGGAGGGCGGCAACGCAATATTCGATTGCCAGACCAAGGGGAGCGATGACCAGTGAGACGACCGCAGCCGGGTAGATCGTCGCGGGCACGTGAGGGAGGTATATCAACAGCAAGGTTAAATGAGCCACGAAACATCCGACGGCCTGAAGCCCAGCGACCTTGACAATCGTGGCCCCTGAGGCACGATGGTCGCCGTCGTCACGCGCGCCAAAATATGCGACAGCGGACGGGGCTCCTAAAGCGATAATTTGAAACAGAATTGCTGGAAACAAGACCAGCAACGCAAAGTAGCCTCGGTCGTTAACAGTGAGGCTCCGCGTGAACGCCACTCCAGTCAGAACCAAAGCAAGCTGAATCGTCAGCCCAGAAGCCGACGCCAGAGTTGTATGTCGCCTGACTGAGGAACGCGTAGGCCCACGCCAAGTTGTCTGCTCGGGGTCGGCCAGGCTATCTCCTGCGAACAAGTGGGTACTCAGTCCAGATTATGGGTTGAGACTCGATGGCCTCGGGCAGCGGTTGCCAAGGAGGTCGCGCTTCTGTTTGTGTGAGCGGCGACTTTAGTCGAGCAGCGACAGCCGCCGCCGATGAATCGACGAATGAACCAAGGAGCGGGATTAACAAACCCGTTGGCGATCCTAGGTGAAGGGCCTACTCGGCGAGTGCTACGGCAGAAATTTCTACTCCCTGATTGAGTACATTCAGAGCGGGGCTGGTCACGGTGCCGACGTGCGTATGCGCCGTGGCACCGAGTATCTCCTCCTCACGCTCTGTACGTTTCGTCGCGAGAGCGCCGTTCACCAAACCGCCCTTTCCGAGGATCACAACTGGGACCGTCTTAACTAGGATTTTGGCGTCGAGTGTCAGCGACCAGCTGCTGACATATTGCAAGTCGAGTTGGACGCGATTTTGGAGATTAGGGTCTGACCGTGCATTCACCTGCCAGAGCCCGGTCAGCCCCGGGCGTACAGATAGCCTGGCGTCGTGTTCAAGGTCGGTGTTCGGCAGTTCGTGCGCATCATGCGGCCTTGGTCCGACAAGGCTCATTTGGCCGACGACTATGTTAAGGATCTGCGGAAGCTCATCCAGGCTATATCTGCGGAGCCACTTGCCCAATCGGGTGACTCGAGGATCGTCGGGAATCTTGGTCATGCCACTGGCGAGGTTGAGGTGGGAGAGTTCGTCAAGTCGGAGCTCGGCGTCCTTGACCATGGTTCGGAATTTGAGCATCGCGAATGGCTTCCCGTGGCGCCCAATTCGGGTAGGGCGGAACAGGGCCGGTCCGGGCGAGTCCACCACAATCGCAACCCCGATTGCGAGCATGAGAGGCAAAGTCAGCGTAGCCAGCACGACTCCCAGCGACACGTCAAGGCAGCGCTTAACGGCAAGACCCAAGGTATCCCTAGCCAAAAGATGCGCCCCTTTGCACTCACTAAGCCGGACGGTTGGCGGCCAGTTTACGTGGACGGAGGGTGCATCTCCTAACTCATCCTTGTCAAGACCCAAATTGCGTCAGCCACCGAGCAGATGTTCTAGTCCGTCTGGCGCAACAAGAATTGCATGCGTCTCCGAACGCTCGTTAAGAACCTACTACTTGCGTTCTGGCCATTGGCGTGATACAAAAACGGCGCCGATCTTTTCTTAGGGGAGGAGGAGCACGCGTACTCATCGTTTGTTAAGCTGTGGAACCTAATCAACTCGTTAACGGTGGTTTCTGGCGTGTCGCGGCGACCAGGAGCTGAGCACTTCCGCGGGAACCCAAAACTAACGGAGGAGCCAGGATGTTGAAGAGACTGTCGATCAAGGGCCTTATGCCGGCTGCAGGCGTGTCTGCTGCTTTGGCTCTGGCCTGCCTTCTGCCGGCAGCTCCTGTTGCCGCGGTGCTTGCCTCGTACGCTTCTTACAGTTACGGCGGGATTCTGAAGTCCGGACCGGCTGCGGCTTCTCCTTCGTCGGCGGCCGCCAATGTGTTCGTACACGGGACGAACGACGGCCTGTGGCAGGCGAAGTTTGTTAGCGGCGCGTTTACTGGTTGGACCTCCCTGGGTGGCACCTTCATCCTCGACCCCGGGGCTACTGCAGCGGCAGCAACTACTGACACATTCGTCGCAGTCGAAGGAACCGGTGGAACGGTGTGGACCCAGTACTCGATCGACAACGGCCAAACCTTCGGCGGGTGGGTCTCGCAGGGCGGAGTCACGATTGCCGGTCCTGCAGCGGCAGCTTCGTTCGTGGGCGGCGTGCTTCGGGTGGATCTGTTCGTCGTTGGTAGCGATGGTTCCATGTGGTACAAGACGTCGGCCGACGGCACCACCTTCGGAGCGTGGACGCACCTCGGTACCGGAGTGGTCACCGAGCGGCCGGGCGCGATTGCCTGGCAGCTCAACACTGTGACCCTGTTCGTCCGTGGTACCGACAACGGCCTTTGGACGATTGATTTCACCAACGGAGTGCCGGGTGCCTGGACGTCGCTGGGTGGCACCCTCTACTCAGGCGTCGCAGCCACCTCGTGCGCCTCTGGCCTGATGGACATCTACGTGGTCGGAACTGGCGGGGCCTTGTGGCACCGCGGTTACAACACTGGCTGGCAGGGTTGGGACCAGAACGGCCTCGGCGGCACCTGGACCTCCAACCTCGGCGCTGAGTGCCAGGCTGGAACGAAGGTCGTCACCGTATTCGGAAAGGGAACCGACAACGCCCTCTGGAGCTGGAACGCACCGGGGAGCTAATCAACACAGCACTTAGCAGTTAGGCACTCGCCTGCGGCACCTCGTATGCCGCAGGCGAGTTTCGTTTTTCAGGGGACACATGGGAGGGCGCGATGTTCAAGAGGCTCTGGCTTGGAGGCCTGGTACCGGCCCTCATCGTGTCCGCCGTGTTGGGCTTCGCGTGGGTGGCCTCCGCCGGTGGCCCGAGCTCGATGGCGCGTGCGGTTGGGTACGGCTACAGCGCCAGGGGGACTGTGCTCGGGCAGCCCGACGTCGAGGCGGCGCCTCCGGCGACCACCGAGGACATCTTCGTCCGGGGCAGCGATTACGGGCTGTGGCAGAACACCTGGGATGGCGCCGCGTTCGGTGGCTGGATCCAGTTGACCGGGGTTCTGACGTCCGACCCTGGTGCGGCTTCTACGTCCGGGATTAGCAAGCACGTCTTTGTGCGCGGTACTGACTTCGGGCTCTGGGAGAACAGCTGGAACGGCACCACGTGGTCCTGGTCGTCCTTGAGTGGGGTCCTGACCTCCGGGCCCGACGCGGACGTTCAGTCCGGCACGACTCCGATCATCGATGTCTACGTCACCGGCACCGACGGTCGAGCGGTCTGGCGCCGGCAATCCTCTGACCAGGGCGCCACCTGGACGGCCTGGGAGTCGGTGGGGGGCGGTGGAACGACCGACCCAGGTTCGGTCTCCTGGGGAGCCGGGCGCTCGGACGTATTCATCGGCGGCAACGACAACAACGGCCTGTGGCATCGGGCGTGGACCATGGCGGGCGGCTGGGGAGCCTGGGAATCGCTCGGCGGCTCGATCACCTCCGAGCCTGACGCCGCATCGTGCTCCAGTGGGCACATGGACGTGTTCGTGCGCGGAACCGACGGAGGGCTATGGCAGCGGGGCTACAACGGCGGCTGGGGGCCATGGACGGCTCTCGGAGGTCTCTACCCGTCCGGCGCCTCCGCGGTGTGCAGGCCGGGGACCAACATCATCGATCTGTTCGCCCTCGGCGTGGACGGTTCGCTCCACTGGGCACTCGCGGTGAACGCCACTTAGTGCAATAGCGCCGACCCCCACCCCGACCATCCCCATGACGGGGGGAGGGGGTAACGCACACGTTCGGTTTGACCTGCCCCTGACACGACCTGTACAGTGCGTCACCCGTATGGCAGCGCGACTGAGAAGATGCGTCCCGATACTCCTGGTGGTGGTAGCGCTGTCCGGCTTCACGCCCGCGAGCGCCGCGGCCGCACCCGCGACCGCGGGCCCGCTCGACGCGACGCACCCGCTCGCCATGCAGAGGGCGGCCGGTCTGGTCGCGACGGCCAAGACGGGCCCTCTCAGTCCATTCACGCAGGCTCCGCCCATCGCGGCCGCCGGCCACAGCGGTCCGCACCGCGAGGTCTTCGGCTTCGCGCTCGCCAGCAGCCTCAGCGACCCGACAGTCGGCTATCCGAGCTGGGACTTCTCACTGCTGAGCACGGTCGCCTTCTTCGGACTCCACGTGCAGACCGACGGCAGCTTCGCCACCGACTCCGGTTGGACCGTCTGGAACTCGAGCGATCTGACCGGGCTCCTTACCGCCGCCCACGCGGCCGGGACGAAAGTCGTCTTGACGATCATCCTGCAGGACTTCAGCCCGGGCACCCCAACGATGTGCGCGGCCCTGGCGCATGCGTCGGCGACGGTCGCCAACACCGTCGCGGCTGTGAAAGCCAAGGGCGTCGACGGCGTGAACATCGACTACGAAGGGCTCAACGGGAGCTGTGGTACCGGAGATCCATCGTGGGCCCGCCACGCGTTTACCGCGTTTGCGGCGAGCATGCGTGCCGGCTTGCCCGCCGGGTCGTACCTTTCCGTGGACACGTACGCGAGCTCGGCCACAGATTCGCTCGGCTTTTTCGACGTCGCCGGCCTCGCGCCCTCCGTCGACTCCTTCTTTGTGATGGCCTACGACCTCGAGTATTCGAACGCGGCTCGCGCGCCTACCAGCTGCGGCACGTTCTGCCTGGGCCCGACGGCTCCGCTGACGGGCTACTACTACAACGACACCTCGACCGCTGCCCAATACACGGGAGTTGTGCCGGCGTCGAAGGTGATCCTGGGCGTGCCGTACTACGGCCGGAAGGCTTGCGTCTCCGCGCCAACCGCCAACCAGTATCCAAACCCAACCGGCTCGGTCGTCGCTGACACATACCTGGATGCCACGGGCGAGGCCACCGATCCGCAGGTCAAACCGGGCAGCTATGTCAGCAACCGTGACGCCAATGACGCCGCAGGTCAGCAGCGCTGGGACACGTGGTTCAACACGACGCTCAACTGCACCAGGGAGCTCTACTGGGACGACGTGACCTCTCTCGGGCACAAGTACGACCTCGTCACCGCCGACAACCTCCGGGGTGTCGGCATCTGGAACTTGAACTATGGGGGCGGAGCGCCCGAGCTGTGGAACGAGCTCAACCTCAAATTCGGAACAACAACCCCGTGGTATTCGCTCGGCGGAGGCCAGACCGGGACCGCCGCCATCACGTGGGCCGGTCCGCGGGTCGACGCCTTCGTGCGGGGAAGCGACGACGCGGTCTGGCATCGCTTCTGGAATGGGACCGCGTGGAGCGCCTGGGAGAGTCTGGGCGGCGTGATCGAGGGAGGGCCATATGCGGTCGCCCAGAGCGCTACTCAGATCGATGTCGTGGTGCGCGGTTCGGATAATCGCCTCTGGCACCGTTCGTCGAATGGCTCGTCATGGGCTGCGTGGGAATCGCTCGGCGGCGCCATGAACGCCGACCCCAGCATCGTCTCCTGGGGCCCGAATCGCCTCGACGTCTTTGTGCGCGGCGTTGACAACGGCCTCTGGCATCGCGCCAGCGACAGCGGGATGTGGGGTGCGTGGGAGAGCCTTGGAGGCAAACTCATCGCGGCGCCCAAACCGTCGTCGTGGGGCGTGGGGCGCCTCGACGTATTCGCCCGCGGGACCGACAACGGTCTGTGGCAGCGCACGTGGAACGGCACGAGCTGGGTTCAGTGGAAGTCTGTCGGAGGAGTCGTGAACTCCGACCCGAGCCCTATCTCCACGGCGACGAACCGGATCGACGTCCTGGTTCGCGCCAGTGCCGACAACAGCCTGTGGCAGGCCTCCTGGAACGGCACCGCGTGGACATGGGCGTCCCTAGGCGGTGTGCTCATCTCGAATCCGGTCGCGACATCTTGCGCCGCGGGTCACCTCGACGTCTTCGTCATCTCGACGGACTACGCGATCTGGCAGCGGGGATTCAACGGCACGACATGGGCGGCCTGGCAGCGGCCGGGCGGAGCCTGGACAGCCGATCCGAGCCCGGTCTGCCCGTCCGGAGCCAACAGCATCGACCTGTTCGCTCGCGGGGCGGACAGCGCCCTCTGGCAGACGGTGCTTACCGGCTCGTAACCGAGGAGACCACCTGCCTCGCCGCGGCGAGCGTGAAGGCGACCAGGATCCAGAACTCGAGGGCAAGGTCGTTCTTGAAGTAAGGGACGTCGACGATACCGTGGGTCAGGATCGCGACCAGCGCGAGGAGAACGCCCAGGTGGATCGGCCGCCATTCTGACGCTCCCGCCCGCCAGCCTCGCCAGCTGATCCGTGCCGCGATCACGAAGATCGCGGCGAAGGCGAAGAGGCCGAGCAGGCCGGTCTCGGACCAGAAGTTCAACACGATGTTGTGCGGGTAGATGAGCGGGATTCCATAGGGGAAGGCTCCCGCGCCCATGCGCTCCGCGAACCCGGACAGGCCGGCTCCGAAGATGGCATGGTGCTCCAGCATCTTGAGGCTGTTCGCCCAGATCACCGTTCGCGATCCCACCCCGCTGCCCGGATACACAGCCAGCTCCGCCACCAGGCGACCGCGGATGGGGGGGACCAGTGCCAGTGCGATCGCAACCACGGCCAGGCCGCCCAGTATCGGCCATCGCCTGCGGTGTGACAGCGCGATCCCGACCCCAACCGCCACCAGCGCCAACCAGCCGCCGCGCGAGAAAGTGAGGATCGCCGCGGTGATTGAGACGGCGAGGAACGCCCACAGCCAGGGCCGGAGCCTCGAGTCGGTGCCGTGGATCGCGAGGCAGACGGTGACCGCGATCAGCGGCACGAGGTAGAGGGCGACCGCGTTGGACACCGAGTAGATCGCGACCGGCGGCACCGACGCCGCGTGGAACGTGTGCGCCGCGAAGGCCTGGAGCACCACCACGATGTTTGCCGCCGAGAGCACGGTCGCGCCGATGCAGAGGCCGGCGATGATCCAGTAGGCGTCGCGAGCGGTGCGCAGCGCCGTCACCAGGGCGACCGCAAACAGGATCGGCTCAACCAGGTAGGCGCGATAGATCCCAAGCGCCGCCGTATGCGAGGGAGCGTCCACGACCGAGACCGCGCCCGCGACCAGGAAGACGATTGTGGGAATGGTGAGCGGCCCGCGCCACACCGGCATCGCTCGAGCGCGCCAGCTCTCGACCGCGAACACCGCCAGCGTGACGAGGATCGCGGCCTCGAGCAAGGTGGTGGGGTAGAAGCCGATGTGCCAGCGAATGACGTACGCCGGCGCGAGGGCGGCCGTTGCCGCGGCGCATCGGATGGTCAGCGGGTAGGTGACCTCTCGGGCAGTGTCATTGGTCACCTGCAAGCCCCTGAGGGCGGTCGAAAGCGGTCGCACAACGGGCGTTAGCCTAGTTGGTTCGAACTTCAACGAACCCGGCGGCATTGAAGTCCCCGTCGAATGCGAGGGCCTCACGGATGCGCCGACGGCGCATCACGGAAAAGCTCGTAGCGTCCACAAATGAGTATTCGCGCTCGTCATGGCTGCGCAGCCAACGCCACGCATCTTCTTCAGCGGCTTCATCGACGTGCATGACTTCGACGTCAGGGAGGCGATACAGCCTTTCCAGAAAGCCGACGGCGGCGCCATGCCCGGATCTTCGTCTCAAGAGTGTCCAGGTTTCTCCAACCACGTGGTTGGTAGTCACAACCCGACCGACGCCCTTTGCCACGATGGCGTGTGCGCCCGCGTGGCGAGAATCCCGGCGCTCTTGGATCGCGTACCAGAAGCTGGTGTCAGCGAATCTCACTTGCGCGGGCCATAGACAGCCTCGTCGATATCCTCCACAGGGTCATCGTCGAGCCATCCCGAAATGTTGGCCCAGGGGTCCAGGGGATTGCCTGACTCCGTCCGAAGCTCATGTGCGAGGGACGTTCGGATCAAGGCTGCTTTCGAGATGCCGCGGCGCGCGGCCTCCGCCTCAGCCGCGTCGTCCAGGTCCTCGTCTACGTGGATTTGAATCCGTTTCATTGGGTTTCATGATACACATCATCCGCGCGGCTGGTGTGTATCACGGAAATGAACGCTGGCTGCCGCGCACTTCTCCTCGGGCTCAGGATCCCGCGACGGTCGATTGCCAGAGCGCTGAATCTGTGCCGCGCTCGAAGAGGTCGATCGTGGTCGTGCCGGTGGGGCACACCGCACCCGGGTCCGCCGTCCATGGTCCGCCGAGCGGCTGCCATGCCAGCCAGGAGGTGCCGTTGTAGCCGCGCTGCCACAGCCCGCCGTCTGTTCCCGTGGCGAAAACGTCCAGATGGCCCGCGGCGCACGAGGCGGCGTCAGGTCCTGACGTCAGCCCTCCGCCGAGCGACGTCCACGTCCACGATGTTCCGTTCCACGAGTCCTGCCACAGGCCATTGTCGGTTCCGCGGACAAAAACGTCGACGCGGTTGGCCGTGGACGAGACGGCGCCAGGGTCGGACGTCAGAACGCCGCCGAGAGAGGTCCATGTCCAGGTCGTGCCGTTCCACGTGTCCACCCACAGGCCGTTATCGCTCCCGCGCACGAACAGGTTGATCTGATTGGCGGCCGACGAAGCGGCGTCGGGTCCCGAGGTGAGGCCTCCGCCGAGGCTCTGCCACGGAAACCACGTGGTGCCGTCCGAGACGCGTTGCCACAGGCTGTTGTCGGTGCCTCGGGCGAACACGTCGATCCGGTTGGTGCCCCACGAGACGGCGGTGGGGTCGGCGTTGATGACGCCCCCCAGCGATTCCCAGGCCGACCAGGTCGTGCCGTTCCACGATCGGTGCCACAGGCCGTTGTCGAGCGTGCCTCGAACGAACACGTCAGTTCGGGTCGAGCCCCACGAGGAGGGGTCGGGTCCGCCGATGAGCCCACCGCTCAGGGAGCTCCACTGGAGGAAGCTCATGTTGAACGAGCGGATCACGTTGTGGGACGGGACGTAGATCGAGCCGCCTGCCTCGGCCGGGGTCACGAAGCGGTTGATGCCGAAGGAGGCGCTGTGGTAGGTCTGTCTTCCCGTCGCCGCGTCGAAGCCATAGAGGCCGCTGTTGCTGGCGGCCCACACATTTCCGCCGGCGACGATTGGGGGCCCAAACGTGGTGCTGCCGCCCGCGCTCCAGTCAGGCGCGGCGCAGGCTGCGTTGCACTGGCTGAAGGATGGCGTGGCGGTGTTCACGTTGAGAGCGACCAGCCCACGTCCCTCGCACTCCACATAGACGAAAGGAGCCGCGTAGGCGAAACCGCCGAAGGTTGCGTCTGAGTGGTTGCCGAAGCATGTTTCCGCTTGCGCGTAGGTGGCGGGGCTCGGGGTCGGGAACCGTTGCCCATCGACTCCACCCAGCGCGTTGGGGTTGAGCAGGAACCCGCCGCCTGCCTTGCCCGATTGGAAAAGCAGGTTGGGGCTGATCAGCAGCGGCCCGGCTGAGCCGAGGTCCATGTCGTTGCTGCACCATGCCGCCTGCCAGTCCTGGGGCATGAAGAAATCGAGGTGCGCGAGGGTGGGTGAGAGGCGGACGACAGCGTCGTTTTCGTACTGGGGCGCGCCGCCGGCAACCGTGTTGCAACCATTGCCGGTGTTGCCGTTGCCCGACGTTTCGAAAACGTTGCCGGTCGCGTCGTCGACGACGACTCCGCCGGCGTTCCAGAATCCATTGCCTGAGCCGGGCGTCTGATAAACGTTCAAGGCGGTGCTTCCGCTGGTCGGGACGCCCACCACAAAGCCGTGGTACACGCCGCAGTCGCCGTCCCGGCCACCGAAGGGGACGTAGACGTAGCCGTTGTGCAAGGCGAGGGCGCCCCGTTCCTGCTGGATCGTCCAGTCGAACCCGGTTCCGATGGTGGCCGGGATCGGCGTCGTCAGCTCGATCGCTCCGGTGGCGAGGTTCAGGCCGAGGACGCGGTACACGTGGTCGCTGGCGAATATCGTCGCCACGTAGATCCGGCCCCCGGCGGCGTCGATCACGGGCGTCCCGAGAATTCCCTGAGGCGAAACGTTGCCGCATACCCAACCGCCGGTCACCGGGCCGCCGAGCGAGGTCGTGGTGGCGAAGTTGTTGTGCCAGATCTCGGTTCCGTCGGACTGTCTGAGCGCGTACACGGTGTTGTTGAGCGTCGCGGTGTACACGATGCCGTTGTAGATCAAGGGTTCGGCATAGACCTCGCCGTCCAGGGCCGCCGATATCCAGCCGGCGGTGGCGGTGCTGGCCGGCGGCACTGATGAATCAAGGCCGGTGTGCGCGTCGTCGTGGTGGTACGTGGTCCAAGAGCCCGTGGACGCTGCGAGCTTGACCTGTGGGGCCGGCTGTGGGGATGCGAGGGCGGGGGAGAGGGCAAGTACAAGGAGCAGGAGGACTGCCAGCCTCAGGACGCGCATCAGGTTGCGGGCACGCTCGTTTGCCAGAGCTGCGCGTCCGAGCCGCGCTCGAAGAGGCTGACGGCCGTAGTCCCCGTCGGGCAGACGGCTGCCGGGCGGCTCGACCACTGTCCGCGGAGGTCCTGCCAGTCGCTCCAGGTCGTGCCGTTGAAGCCCCGGTGCCAGAGGCCGGAGTTGGAGCCGGTGGCATAGACGTCGAGGTGGCCGGCGGTGCATGACGCGGCGTCCGGACCGGAGGTGATGAGGCCACCTAGCGACGACCACGTCCAGTTGGTCCCGTTCCACGAATCGCGCCAGAGGGCGTGGTCGGAACCGCGCACGAACACGTCGACCGTGTTGGGGGCTGCCGCGACGACGCCCGGGTCCGAGGTCAATATCCCGCCGAGCAGGTTCCAGGTTCCCCAATTCGTGCCGTCGAAGACTCGCTGCCAAAGCGCGTTGCCGCCGCCCGCGACGAACACGTCCAGGCGATTCACACCCCACGATGCGACCTCCGGGCCGGACGTGGCGACTCCTCCGATGCTCTCCCAGGCGCTCCAGGTGGTCCCATCCGAAGAGCGGTGCCAGATCCCATTGTCGCTGCCGCGCACAAGGACGTCGATGCGGTTCGGACCCCACGAGACGGCCGTTGGATCTTCGGTGAGGACGCCGCCGAGGCTTTCCCAGTCGGTCCACGCCGTGCCGTTCCACGAACGGTGCCAGAGCGCGTTGTCCAGTCCGCGCGCGAAGACGTCGGTCCTGGCCGTGCCCCAGGAGGACGCAGTGGGCCCTGACGTCAGCCCTCCACCCAGCGAGAACCATGGAGTGGCGGTTCCGAACTTGAGGTCGATCTCGTTCCAGAGCTCAGGGGCGCCGCCGCCGTAATCGAGCGTGAAGAACCCGACCCCGCGGAGGTTGTTGGCGTTGACCACGTCGTATTTGGCCCCGAGCGAGTATGTGTCGTCAAAGACCTGCTCCCGGTTGCACGACGAGCTCTTGTCGTACCAGGTGTCCCACCGGCTCACGCCGTCGCCTGGGTCTCGATGCGCGGTAAAGGTGAACGTGTCGGGCTGGCTGGAGACCGTCGCGGCGTTGACGTACGTTGGCGCCACGAGCGGGACGTACGGACTGGGGTACTGATGCGGGTCGGTGAGGTTGGGCACGCACCCGCTGCGCCCGTACAGCGGTTGGCCGAGGATGACTTTGCTCGCTGGCACCAGCGCCGTGTACTGGGCCACAGACTTGGTCACATTGAACCGGTACGTGTTGAGCGGCGACATCGGGCTGAAGCAATAGGAGCTGCACGACAGCGGCGCCTCAGTGGCGTTCGCGGCGTCCATGTCGTAAGCCATCACAAAAAACGAATCGACGTACGGCGCCAGGGCGGTCAGGTTGAAGAATTCGAGGTTGTCCTCGGCCGCGCCCGAAAAGGTGTCGATCGCCAAGTAGCTTCCAACGGGCATGGCTGCCCGGAGATTCATTACGAAAGCGCTCAGCTCATCGCGATTGCTGGCGCCGTTGGCGCACGTGGTCAGAGTCGCTTCGTAGTTGACGTTGATGCCATCGATGCCGGAGGAGGAGACCAGGGCCACCGTTTGGGCGATCGTGTTCTGGGTGCTGGTCGGCGCGAGACCCTGACAGACCGCATTGTTCGGATCGGTGCTGTAGTCGTGAAGGTTGATGGAGACGATGACCTTGACGCCTGCAGCGTGGGCCGCGTTGATGAAGTTGCTCATCGTCGCGGAATGAAAGATGTTCCAGCCGGTGTCGTAGTAGACGAGATTGCCGTTGCCGCTATTGACCTGGATCGAGAAGTAGGCGACGGTGCTGAGCAGGCTCAGGTTCCAGGTCGTGTAGCCGACGTTGGGATCCCCGAGATTGCTGGCGTTGACGAACCCGAACACCTCGCGCCGTAGCCGGGAGTTCGCCGCGGCGGCCATATTCAGTGGGATGGTCTGGCCGAAAGGTTGCAGTCCCTTGGGACCTGGGAGCGCCGCTGCGCTGGCAGCCTGGTCCATGATCCTCGGCGCTGATTGGATGGCCTGGTCCTTCGGAGTCGTGGGAGGCGCCGAGCTCGAAGCCGATACCGGCACAGCCGTTGCGCAGGCCACGAGCAGAGCCAGAAGTGCGATCCGGAATCTGTGCTGGGACATATTTGGGGATAACGCAGGTGCCGGCCGTTTCTGGCCGCCGCCTATAGTAACTCGCTAACTGCCCGCCAGGCCGTTACCCTGATACCTGGATGCGCGTAGTCGACCCAGGAAACAGCGACGCGCTGGCGCCCCAGGTCTTGGCCCCCGCCGAAGGTCTCGGCAAAAGCCGTTTCGCGATCAGCATTCGCGAACGGCGGGTTCTGCTGGCCATCGCCGACCTGATCGTGGGCGCCGTCGGTTTCTTCGTTTCATACCTGGTGCTTCGCCCGCCCCACATGCCGACGCTAACTGTGGTCGACCCAATCTTTTACGGCGTGGTCTGGGTCGTGAGCCTGTTCATCGTCGACGGGTACGCCTTCGAGATCCCGAGCAGCCGGATTCAAAGCGCGATCGCCGTGTTCAAGGCCAGCCCGCTCGTCGGCCTTGCCGGCGTCCTGGCCTTCTTCGTGGTCCCGTACGTGATCACGCGACCGCTGATCGTGTGGTCGACCATTGCCGGCGCTCTCCTGCTGGTCGTCATGAGGACCACGCTGGCGCGCCTCCTCCTGCACGACTCGCTAGCCGTGCGAGCGATATTGCTCGGTCGCACGGAGCCCAGCGATGACATCGTCGAGACGCTTCGCGCGGCGAGATTCGAGTGCAGGATTGTCGCGCAGGTCATCGGCCCGGTCGAGTCAGATGACGAGCGGGCTCGCGTGATCGAAGAAGCGCGCACTCTGATGCACACCCACTCGGCGCACGAGCTGATCGTCACGAGCAACGATCTTCGGATGCTGCCAGGGCTGGTCGAGGAATGCGTCACGACCGGCGTGCGCGTCGTTTCCGCGAGCCGCCTGGTCGAGCGCTACATGGGCCGGGTCCCGGTGGACTCGGTGGACACCCATTGGTACCTGAGCCTGCCCGACAATGACCTGTGGGAACGGCCATATGCTGTGGCCAGGCGAATCGTTGACCTGCTTCTGTCCGCGCTGATCAGCGTCCCTTTCCTCATCTTGCTGCCGATACTTGCTTTGTTGATCAAGCTCGATTCGACGGGCCCGATCTTTCACGTGCAGCGGCGCGTGGGGCAACACGGAAAGGAGTTCGACCTCTTGAAGCTGCGCACGATGCAGCACCACGCTGAGGCAGAAGGCGCGCAGTTTGCGGCGCGGAGCGATCCACGCATCACGCGCGTCGGTCGCATCCTGCGCGCGACCCGACTCGACGAGGTTCCCCAGCTGCTCAACATCGTGCGTGGCGAGATGGGCTTCATCGGTCCGCGACCCGAGCGGCCGGAGTTCATGAGCCTTCTCGAAAAGCAGATCCCGAAGTTTGGCTCGCGTCTGTTGGTCAAGCCGGGACTTACGGGCTGGGCGCAGGTGAAGGGCGGCTACGCGAGTACGATTCCCGAGATGACGCGGAAGCTCGAATACGACCTCTACTACATCAAGAATCGCTCCTTTCGGCTCGACCTCCAGATCCTGGCGAACACGTTCGTGACCGTGATCGGGTTCGTGGGTCGCTGAACGAACCCCCTTCGACCAACGAGCATCTGATTCCGCAGAAGCCGAGGTGAGCGCGGACTCACCCTCCCTCGAGCCGGGTCCGAAAGCGGTAGGGGTGGCAGGATTCGCCGGCCTGACGCTCGCCGGCCTGGTGCTCGATCGGCTCTTCGCTCTTGCCTTGACGGTCCTGATGTCGGCCATCTTCGGTGTTCGCAAAGAGCTGGACACGTATCTGCTCGCGGTCGCCGGGCCGGCGCTGCTCGCGGCCATGCTGGGCGACCTCGTCTATTCGCTGCTGCTGCCGGAGTTCGTTCAAGCTAAACGGCAGTCCGAAAAGACTGACGAGCGCTGGAACACAGCGGTCTGGGCAATCGTGGCGCTGGCGCTGATCACTGCCCTGTACATGGCTTGTTGGACCGGCGGCGTGAACCTTGCGAGTGCCGGTTCGCAGCGCGATCTGCTGCTCAGGCTGGGATTGCTGACGTCGCCGATGATCTTTCTCGGTGGGCTCGGGGCCCTTGGCGCGACGATCCTGATCGCCCAGCAGCGGTACGTGGCCGCGAGCCTCCGAATCCCGATAGCCAGCATCACGGCGGTCATCGCGTTCGTCGTCTTGTCGCGAATCGACCGGGGAATCGAGGTGCTGGCAATCAGCGTCATCACAGGCGCCCTCGTCGCGGCTGTCGTCATGGCTTTGAGCGTGGTGAGGCTGCTCGGCAGGCCGGTGGTCACGATCTCGCCTGCCTGGTCGATGCGGTTGTTGCACCGCTTGGGGGGAACCTCCGTTGCGCAGGTGATCTCCGCCCTGGTGGCCCAGGCCCAAACGCCGATTGAACGCCTGGTCGGGTTCAACCTGGGCGCCGGCGTGATCTCTTCGCTCAACTACGGCCGCGTGCTCGCGAGCCCGCCGCTGCTGATTGGTTCCTCAATCGCCACAGCCTCGTACCCGCGCTTTGTCGCGATGAAAGCTGACGGTGAGCCCCGGCGCTACGAAGCCCTCGGCCGCTCGATCGGCATGGTGGTCTTCCTGCTCTTGCCTCTGACCGTGCTGATCGCGGGCCTTGCCGCGCCGCTGGTTCAGCTCGTCTATCACCGAGGCGCGTTTGACGAGCAGGCGGTCACGCGGACCACGGTCGCGGTCACGATCCTGGCCGGCGCCCTCGTCCCCAGTGCGGTCAGCGCAGTGCTCACCCGCTTCCTTTATGCGGAACGGGCTTCGGATAGGGTCGCCTGGGCGTCCATCGCCACGCTGGCCGTGTACTCGCTGGCAGCGATCGTGGGGGCCCAAGGCTTTGGCTACGTCGGGCTCGCGGTCGCCAGCACGGGCTCCTACCTGTTTCTGATGGCGAGCCTGCTGGTGATGGTCCGGCGTGGTTCACCGCGCGCCCTCGCTTTCTTGCCCTGGCGCAACCTCGGTCGTTCAGCCCTGGCGTCGGCGGTTACGGGTGTCGCCGTGGTGGCCATCGCCATGCTCGGCAGCAGCCACACCGGACATCTCGCGGTCCTCTTGGTGATCATCTCCGCCGGAATCGCAGGCGGGCTCGTCTATCTGGTCGCGTCGTGGGCGATGCGGACTCCAGAGTTGGTCGAGAGCCTGGGTCTCGCGCGGAGCTGGATCACGCGTTTGTCTCGCTAAGATCTGCGCTTTTTGAAAAACACGTTCTGGCGGTGCGCTGACAGGTCTTCGACGCTCATCGGGCGACCGGTCTCAGGGTCGAAAGCCGCGAAGCCCATCGACTCGAAGTGCTGGAAAACGACTTTGGGCGCATGACCGAAACGCGCGAGATGGTCGGGATTGACCTCGCAGATCACGTCGGGCGCGTTTGGCTGCGACAGCAGCTGCCGGGCTCCTTCGATCGCTTCGAGCTCGGCGCCCTCGATGTCCATCTTCATCAGTCTCAGCGGCCTGCCGACCTTCTGGTCGCGATACTGATCGAGGCTGACCGTTGCCACCGACACCGACCGCCAACCTCCGTGATCGGATTCGACCTCGGCCTGGCCTTGGATCAGATGGGAGTAGGCGGAGTCTTTCATCACCGCCATCTCGGCGGTTCCAGGTCCCTGTCCAACGGCGGCTTCGACGACGTGGAGGTTGTTCAGGCCGTTCGCAGCCGCGGTCCGGCGCAGCAGCGCCGCAAGCTCCGGCAGCGGTTCGAAGGCGTGCACCTCGCCGCTTTCGCCGACGGCCCTGGCGGCCACGAGGCTGAAAAAGCCCACGTTCGCACCGACATCGAAGAAGACGTCCCCTGGCTCGAGGTTGGTTTCGATCAGCGTCTTGATCGCGGGCTCGGTCACATAGTCGCCGCGCACCCAAATGGTCCGGCCGACTGCGTTGGCAAGGTCGACGTAGAGCACATCGCCGTTCTTGAGGCGGGCCGGAGCAACCACGTCCATTCGCTGCAAGACGCCGATGACCATCCTCTTGCCCAAACGCACGATCGGATTGCCACTCTTTGCAATTGTGCGTAACGCCGTGGTGACGCTCTGCGGCATGCCGCCAGCGTACCTTTACGGTCGATCTGCGCGACGCGCGCCGGCGATCGCCTCGTCGTAGAGCGCCTCGAGGTGCTCGACCGACTGGCGCCAGGTATGCCGGCTGGCGATCGCAGCCAGGCCGTCCGCGGCCCGCTTCAGGGCAGGCTCGGGGTCGCGCAAGATTCGCTCCACCTGGCCGGCGAACTCCTCGGCCGAGTCGGCGTGAGTGAGGAACTGATGGAGGTCATCAGGGATGCCTTCCATTGCCTTCGTGGTCCCCACGACGGGCGTTCCGACCGCCATCGCCTCGAGCACCTTCGTCAGCATTCCGGAACCGAGGCGCACCGGAGCCACCGCAACGCTCGCCCGAGCGAGCTCCGGCGCGACCTGCGGCACCGCGCCGGTCACCGTGACACCAGGAAGCGCGGCGAGCTCCTTGACGGCAGGCGTCGGCGCCCGTCCCACGATGCGGCAAACGGCGGACGGCATCGCGCCGCGAACCAGGGGCCAGATCTCGGTGGCGAACCATACGGCCGCGTCCGAGTTCGGAAAGTAGCTCATCGTGCCGGTGAAGATCACGGTTCCGGCCGCGCGCGGGGGCGGATCGCCTTGCAGGGGCTGTGGCTCGATCCCGTTCGGCTGCACCCGAGCCCGGGGCGGGTTGCCCAGGAAGGCCAGGTCCCTCTCCGAGATGAGGAGCGAGAGGTCAGCTTGTGTGATCGCCTGCCGCTCGTACACACCAAGCCGGCGGGCTTCGACCTCGAGCAGCTGCCGGACCCCAGGTGCGGCGGTGCTCGCTCGCTCTCGCATGTTGAGCTCCGCAGCGTCCATCAGATCGAGGACCACCGGCAGAACGGCCGCCTCCTTCAGGTAAGGCGCCATCCGGACCAGCTGCAGCTGGGCGAGGTGGTAGTCGCCGCTCTCGACCTCCGCGCTCAGTGAGGCCGCCATCCTGCGGTCGGCGTACAGACCAACCGACAGCGGGAGGTGGGGAGCATGCCACAGCGCGGCCGTCGCCGCCTCGCGGCTCGAGTGGGGAATCGAAACGACCTTGCGGCAGGCCGCAGCCACGTCTGGATCGGCGCCCGCCGCTCCGGCGAATGTAAGGAGCGTGATCTGGTGACGGCTGGCAAGCCGGAGGATCTGGTTGTACAGCCTCACCTGGTAGCCCTTGCCACCGGGCGTCGGAGGCCCTGTCGCCGCCATGAGCAGCCTCATGGTCGCCTGCGCCGCAGCTCGAGAGCTTTCAGGCAGCCCACACAGCGATAGAAGGACAGCAGCAGCGCGATGGTCAGACCGCGCGACCCGTCAAGAAATCCTCGCTGCAGCACGTACTTGTAGACGAAATAAGGACCAGGCTCGAACGCAGCGCGCCAGGCCAGGCTGGAGCTCGACCTCGTGTCACGACTCGCTTCCATCGTCGTGTAGCGGTTGAGCTTTTCGACGAAACCCGCAACGTCCGCATGCGAGTGGTGCACGATCGGTTCCTTCAACGTCCCCAGGCGTCCGCTGACCTGCGCCAGCTCATGCACGTCTTTACCCCAGCTGCTCTTCCCGCGGCGCTGAAGTCGCACGTGGTAGGAGGGATACCAGCCGCCGTGGTGCAGCGCCTCCCCGAAGATGATGTTGAGCGTGGGCACTCGATATCCGTCGAACAGGTCGGAGGCGATGGCTTTTCGAATCTCTGCAAGCAGGGCTGGGGTGGCGCGCTCGTCGGCGTCGAGGTGCAGGATCCAGTCGGACCTGGCGAGCGAGTTGGCGAAGTTGCGTTGCTCCGCGAAGTTGGTCATCGGGCGAACCTCGACGCGAGCTCCCGCGGCTGCGGCTAGCTCTCGTGTGCGGTCGGTGCTCCCTGAGTCGAGCATGATGATCTCGTCCGCGCTGCGCACGGATGCGAGGCAGTCGGCGATTCGACTCTCCTCGTTCAGCGTCAGGACGACGACGGTCAGAGTGGCCGCCGTCTTACCGACTCCGTCCGTGCCGGGCCACCTCGCCGTAAAGACCGGCGTACTGGCTCACGATCTCGTCCCACGACCAGTGGTGGGCCGCGCGCCGGGCCGCCTCAGAAGCCGCGTCCTGCGCGGACGAGTCGTCGACCAGCGCGATGATGGCGGCCGCAATTGCGTCGGGCTCGAGCGAACCGAGCAGCGGCAACCCTGTCAAGAGTCGCGCGTCGGCGCCGTGCGGCCGGGTTACGAGGGTCGGAACGCCGAGGTTCAGAGCGAGCGCCAGGCTGCTGCGCCCGAGCGGGTTCACCTTGAACGGCAGCGCGCAGGCGTCCATCGCCACCATGTACTCCGAGATCTCGACGGGGGTCTTCGGTCCCGTCTCGACGACCGAACCGGCAATTCCCAGTTCTGCAGCCAGGCGCATGACGCTGCGTTCGTACTCGAAGCGCATCGCCTCCGCGCGGCCGCCAATGAGAACCAGGACGATGTCGTGGCCGGCCCGGCGCAGTTTCTGGTGCGCCATGAGCAGGTTCTCGAGGCCTTTGTCTGGACTCCAGAAACCAAAAAAACCAACATGTCGCTGGGCCGGGTTCAACCCGAGCGCGGCCTTGCGCTGTTTTAGAGCGTCCCGAGACCAGGTCGGCGAACCCTCGTCCACAATGCTCCCAACCAGGCCGGCTTGAGCTTTGCGGCCCCACCACGGCAATGTGCGCCGAAACCGCCGAAGCAGGTCGGCGTCGGTGATCACCAGCCGGTTCGAGGATGCGAACAGGCTGAAGAGCCCGGCTTTGGCAACGAGACCCGCGCCGGTGACACCGAATCCGAAGAACGTCACCACCAGTGGTCGCCTCGACGCCGCCTTGAGCAGGAAGGGCAGGTGGTAGGAGTCGGAGCCATAGCGCAGAAACGGATCGGGGTAGATGAGGTGCACGACGTCGATATCACGGTCGCGCAGAACTTGGCGCAACGACGAGAGCTGGCCGCCAATCGCTCCGCGCAGGGTCCAATCGCGAATCACAGGAGCCACGTGCACACCGGCGTCCGACGTGAACGCCGACTGGCGATCGTCGCGGCTCGACACGATTGCGGTGACATCGTGGCCGTGAGCGACCAATCCCTCGGCCAGACGCCGCAGAAAATCGCTGCCACCGTCGCTGCGTCCAGGCGGGTTGGGCGGATAGTCGCCGTAAACGAGCCCAATCCGAGGACTGTCGGTGGATGGCGTCATGCTGGCTCCGGTCCGCGATTCGTGCCGCTCAACTCCTCGAACCGCGGAGGTGGTTGGGCGTGGAGGCATTCGCGACTGAGTATAGCCAGAGGCTCACGCCTGGCTCCGACCACCGCATGCGATGCCGGCTTTATCATCCGAACCGGAATGAGCAATTTGAGAAGCATGCTTGCTCGCAGCTTTCTGCGCAGGATCGTGATCTGGAAGTTCGGAGTGCGACGGATTCCGGTAAGTACTCCGCATTTCGAGCTGTCGCTCATCTATCCGCTGGAAGAGGCGGCCGGCTCGACCTCACCAGACCTCATCGAGCTCGCGCTGCAGGCGGCTCGCGGAGCCGCGGATATCGACCTGCGGCACCTGCACGATCGGTCGGCGACCGCGCGGCAATATCTCTCCAACTTTCCGGGAGAGCACTACCAGCTCCTTGCCTCGCTGGTGAAGTGTCTCAACCCGTCTCACGTGACTGAGATCGGCACCTACACCGGGCTGTCTGCCTTGACCATTCTGTCCACTCTGGGCAAGCAGGCGAAGCTAACGACGTATGACGTCGTGCCCTGGGACAAGATAGAAGGACGAGCACTGCGGTCCGAGGACTTCGCGGATGGGCGGCTCGAACAGCGGATCGGAGACCTGGCCGATCCACAGTTCTACACACAGAACCAAAGCGCCCTGCTCGAGTCCGAGCTCATCTTCGTCGATGGACCCAAGGACGGCGCGTTCGAGCCGGCGTTCATCGACCTCCTGTTGAAGACTCCGCGCAACAGGCGGGCGCTGCTGATGTTCGACGACATCCGGCTCTGGAACATGCTCCGGGTCTGGGCCGACCTTCCGCTTCCAAAACTGGACCTGACCAGCTTTGGGCACTGGTCGGGAACTGGCGTCTGCTGGCTTGGTGGCGTTTGAAGCACGAATGATGCAGTGGGTCTCGAATCCCAGCCTGGTCAAAGGCTGGATGCTGTCGCGCGTGCCGGCGCGGTCAGCTGTGCGCTTTCACTATTGGGGCCGCGTGCTGGCCCGCAGGCTGGAACCGGAGGTTCACCTCGTGGCCAGGCTCGTCACGCCGGAGCTGATGGCGGTGGATGTCGGCGCCAACTACGGCGTGTACACGGCCGCGATGCTCAAAGCGGGCGCGAAGGTCGCTGCCTTTGAACCGCTTGCGGAATGCGCCGAGGCGCTGCGTTATCACAGTGAGCGATACAGAGGCAGGTTGATGGTGTTTGAGAATGCACTGTCGGACCACGCCGGAGAGGCAGCGCTGCATCTTCCGCGCGACCAGAGCCGCCTTCTCACCGGGCTGGCGACGCTGAACGAGATGACGATGCAGCACGAGGACCGCAGCGTCGAGCTGCGCACCCTGGATAGCTACGAGCTGGCCGGAGTGCGCCTCATCAAGATCGACGTAGAGGGCCACGAGCAGTCGGTGATCCGCGGCGCGGCAAACACGATCCGCGACAACAACCAGCCTTCGCTGATCATCGAGATCGAACAGGCGCGACTGAACCAACCGATCACCGACGTGTTCGACATGGTCTACGCCCTCGGGTACGAGGGCTGGTTCCACCGCGCCGGGCGCTTGGTTCCTCTCCGGGAGTTTCGCGTTGAGCGTGATCAACCCGCAAGCGGTGCGGTCGTCCACAACTTCCTGTTCGTGAATCCGAATGAACGGTGGCGCCTGGGCGTCTAGCGGCGCGAACTAGTCCCAGCTGCGCATAGCGCCGGTCCGCCTCAGCAAGTAGTCCTTCCATCCGGCGAGAACGGCTCGCGCTTCCTCGAGGCGGCCTGAGATCGAAAGCCTCGCGACCAGCGCGACGCACTGGGCAACGAAGCACGCGATGCTGAGCAGCTGCACCGGGGTCTTCAATCTTTCCAGGATGAACAACGGCGTGTTGCGGGCGACGTAGTAGTAGTAGCGAGGGCTCCGGCGGCCGAGCGATGCCGACACGCGGTGCTTGACCCGAACGTCCAGGTTGACCGCCATCGTCCACCCGTCTTCGGCGAGCCGGTACGAGTACTCGCAATCCTCTACGTAGGCGAAGTACCGCTCATCCAGCAATCCAAGCTTGCGGAGCGCCTGACTCGAAAGCGCGACGCACGCGAACGGAACGAAGTTGACCCGCCACCACCCACTCGGCTTCCGCCATTTCGTCAGCGTGTGGACACCAAACGCATATAGACGCTTGCCGCCACCGTAGAGAATCCTGGACGGTTCATCGAAGGTGAGGAGCTGGCACCCGACCGCTCCCACCCGGGCCATGTCCGGGGCGCCGTTGGTCAGGCCGTCGACGAGGTCTGACGGGACTTCGCAATCGTTATTCAGCAGGATCACCCAGTCGGCCCCGCTGTTGAGGGCGATTCTCATCCCGACGTTGTTGCCGCCCGCATAGCCGAGATTGCTCGCGAGCCGGACGAGCCCTATCCGGCCTCGTTCGACCCTGGTGGCGGAGGCCTGCGCATCGGTGACGCTGACGCAATCGGGAAAACTCTTGTGCACGGCTTCGTCGAGCTCGATCCACCGCTCATGGATAGACCCGTTGTCGACAACCACGACTGCGGCTCCTGCTTGAACCAGTGGAATCGTGGTGTGCAGGCATCGCATCGTGTCGTGGGGCAGATTCCAGTTCAAGACGATGACAACGACCCTGGGATTGCCGGCGCCTTCGGTCATGGCCGGCGAGACTTAATGCGAAGATCCTGGCATCGAAGGTGCGAGAGGCCGCCCGTGTTGTTCCAGCCTTCGTTGTTCGAGGAAGACGAGGGCGAGCATGATCCACCACACCGCTGATGGAGCGACCCAGTTAGGCGTTCGCGGAATCAATATCTCACCGACCAGGCTGACCCCGACGATGCTGACGAAGAAGCCTGCGGTGAAGGCATGCCAGAGTCGATCGTCTGGATCGAGTCGCCACAGGCGGTAGGCGCCTCGGAGAAGCAAGAACCAGAAGCCGACGAAGAGCGCGCCCCCGATGATGCCGGTCTCGGCGAGCATGGACAGAAACTCGTCGTGGCCCTGCTTGATCAAGCCACCTGGAAGGTCTGACGGGGCATTCGCAGTGCCGTTCTTGACTTCGGAAACATGGCTGTAGAGGAAATAGTCGTGGTATCCGACTCCGAAAAGAGGCTCTCCTTCGAACATGTGCAGAGCATCCTTCCAGATGATCACCCGGCTCGGAATCGTGTAGGGGGCCAGCTGGTTGACGCCGATGCTTAGGAAACGCGTGAGAGCCGCGCGAGGCAGCAGTCCGGTATAGCCCGCGGCATAAGGCACCAACACCACCAGCAACGCACCAACGAGCACCGGCACCAATGCGCGAATCGACTTGCGCCAGTCTCGGGCGGCCACCAAAAAGACCACCGACGTGAACGCGATGGTGACCATGGCGGTTCGCGAATAGAGAAGCAGGCAGCCGCCGCCGAACACCGCGAGCCGGACCAGGTCGGCCCGGTTCGTTCGGCGGAACGCGTAGACCAGCGACATCGGCACCCCGAACATGACCGTCAGGTCAAATGGATCCGTTTGAAAATGCGGGGCGTTCGTCACGAGGTACCACGTACCGGTCAGCGCCACACCCGCAGCCCCGCCCCACAGCGCGATATCGAAGATCCTCAGTGCATCTTTTAATGAGGGGCGCAGCTGGCCGAACGCCCATATCCATGCGAACAGCTCGCCCAGGATGCGGAGGGCGTCGAGGTGTTCGAACCAGAAAAGCTTGTGCAGCAGGGCTGGCGTTCGCGGGTAGTTGATCGCGCCGCCCACGATCGTGTCAGCCGCCAGGAAGACCAGAAGCCCCGCCGGGACGTAAAGCGCCCTTGGCACAAGCTCGAAGCGCGTTCGTACCAAGACCATCAGGCCCAGGATCAAGGCAGCCAGGGAAGTCAGGTCGTGGAGATAGAAATGGATGAGGCCCCCGACGTAGATCGATGGATCGAGGACGAGCCCGGCCGCGAGCAGGAGAGCGAACGCCTGCAGGTAGCGATCGCGGTTGGACAGGGCCGAGGGACTTGATTCGACGGGCGCCGTCGCCGCTGTCACTGAGCGACTCCAATCAGCTCATCGCCTGAGGATTCGCCGGAGATTGCGCCCGGCGAGCGATGCTTCGACGCATGCAATACGAGGCTGAGTATAACCAGCCCCGGACGGGACTTTGCCCTCGCCGGCCGGCCCGCCGGGCGGCTCAAGCTAAGATGGACCGCAGCTTCGAATTCCCCTGGAGAGGAGTCCTCACGTGGGTTCAAATTCAAACGGTTTTTGGAAGGGAAAGCGTGTCACCGTGACCGGGGGGCGCGGGTTCCTCGGCCGTCCGTTGGTGAGGATGATCGAGGACGCCGGCGCCAAGGTGATCACGTTCTCGAGCCGGGAATACAACCTCATCAAGCAGGCTGACATCACCCGAATGTACGAAGACCAGCGTCCTGAGATCGTCATCCACCTCGCGGCCCGCGTAGGCGGCATCGGCGCTAACCGCGACAACCCGGGCAGCTTCTTCTACGAGAACGCGATCATGGGCATCGAGCTCATGGAGCAGGCGCGACAGTTTGATGTGAGCAAGTTCGTCCAGGTCGGAACCGTCTGCGCATACCCGAAGTTCGCGCCGATCCCGTTCTCCGAGGACGACCTCTGGAACGGATACCCCGAGGAGACGAACGCTCCGTACGGTCTGGCCAAGAAGATGCTCCTGGTCCAGGCCCAGGCATATCGCGAGCAGTACGGGTTCAATGCGGTCTACCTGCTGCCCGTCAACCTCTACGGACCTGGCGACAACGTAGATCTCCACAACTCGCACGTCATTCCCGCATTGATCCGCAAGTGCCTCGAGGCTCGGGACGCCAAGGCAACATCGGTCGAGGTGTGGGGGACGGGGACGCCGACGCGCGAGTTCCTGTACGTCGAAGACGCCGCGCGCGCGATCATGCTGGCGGCCGAGAAGTACAACAAGCCCGCCCCGGTCAACTTGGGCAGCTCCGATGAGATCTCGATCAAAGACCTCGTAGAGCTCGTCGTCGAGCTGACCGGTTTCAAAGGGAAGGTTGCGTGGGACCGGACCAAGCCGGATGGCCAGCCCCGCCGCAAGCTGAACGTGGACCGAGCCTCCAGGGAATTCGGGTTCCGCTCGTCAACACCGTTTCGGGTCGGCCTGCGCGAGACGATCAAGTGGTACCAGGAGGTCATGGCCGGCTCACCCTCCTGAGATCTGCAACCAGGTACGCACTTCCTGCATCAAACAAGCAGGAACATGTTTGCGGCAGTGATGGAACAGCGACCTCAGCTCCTGGTGAGCGCCACGGCGGGAGACGCCGATTCCTTCGCTGAGCTCATCGAACCACTCCTCGACCCGGCGTACCGACTCGCCGCGGTGATGCTCGCCGACCGGCCGTCCGCCGAGGACGCGGTCCAGGAGGCCTCGATCAAGGCCTGGCGCAAGCTGCGCCAGCTTCGCGGCGACCTCAAATCGCTGCGACCGTGGTTCCTGTCGATCGTTGCCAACGAGTGCCGGATGGCGAAGCGCCAGCGCTGGTGGTCGGTGTTGAAGCTGGCGGAGATGCCCGCTCGGGGACCGTCTGAACAGAGCAGTTCTTCGGATCTCCACCAGGCACTGCTCAGGCTCAGCCCGGACGAGCGGCTCCCGCTTGTACTGCATTTCTATCTCGACCTGCCGGTCGATGAGGTCGCGCAAGCGCTGCGCGTCTCACCTGCCGCCGCCAAATCACGCATCTACCGCGCCGCCAAGAGGCTGCGCTCCGACCTCACCCAAGAGGAGGTCTTCTAAATGACCAACGAGAACTTCCGCCGCGAGCTCGGTCACGTCTTCGACGAAATGAGCGGATCACCCAGCAGCGCGCTGCCGGACCGCGTGCGTTCGTCGATCGCGAACGCGCCGGAGCAGAAGGGACCCTACTGGATCGCCGGGGTGGCCGCGACGCTGATCGCGCTGGTTGTGATCGGAGTGCTGTTCGTTGGCAATCCGCTGAAGCATCAGTCACCGAAGATCGTGCCTGGCACGGGTCCGTCCCCGACGGCGACCGCAAGCCCGACCCCGGCCGCGCCGTTCGTCTGCACGTCCTCGGCCCCCATCACCTCGACCGGTGCCCCCGCGGTCGTCTTCATCGACTCGCTTCAGGCGAACACGCAGGCTGGATACGACCAGCTGACCATCGGGCTTCAGAACGGCCAGCCAGGCAGCATCGAGCTGCGTCCACAATCCGGCACGACCTTCACGTTGGGGGCGAGCGGACAGACCGTGGCCCTCGCCGGCAAGAACGGCCTTCTCGTGGTCATTCACGGCGCGGACCTGCACACGAGCTATTCGGGTTCGACCGACCTCAAGCCAGGATATCCGGCGCTGGTCGAAGTCAGACAGATCGAGGACTTCGAGGGCGTGGTCGAGCTGGGCCTCGGCGTGGCCGGGCAACCTTGCTTCAGAACGAGCGTCCTGGCCAATCCAGCCCGACTGGTGATCGACATTCAGGCCGCGGCACCAGTGTCTCCGGTCCTGGCGACTCAGTGCCGCCTCCCGATCAGCTGGACGGGCACCGGTCCAGGCTCGCTCCCGATGGAAGGCTTCATGGACCTGGCGACCGGGCAGGTCAGCGACGTTCCGGACGCCCACCTCCAGGTCGCCGGCAACAACCTCGCCAAGAGCCCTGGATCGCCGGTGTTGATCGGCTGGCCGACTGGCTCCAGCTACTACGATGCAGCGCACGGCCGCTGGCTGCCGGCGCTTGCGGCATGGGTCTCGCCCAACGGACACAGCTACGCGTATCTCAACTTCGACGCCTCCGAGCTGCACGTGGTCGACGTGGCCACCGGCTCCGACCAGGTCGTGGAGCACGGCAAGCGGCTCTACCCGCTGGGGTGGACCGCCGATGGTCTCTACGTGATGGACGCCATCACCGGGGCGCCAGTCCAGGTCTATTCGATCACCGTGCCCGGGGGCCGGCTGACCGCGCTCGGTGCGAAGCTCAGCAGCGTGGTCCCGGTCAGCGCTTTGCCGTGGATCGGGCCTGGCCATAGTGGAGCGTGGGTCGCGGAAGTATCGAGCACGGTGCCTCACGCCAACGGGCAGAACGGCCCGATCGCCAACAGCATCAGCCTCGTCGACCTCAACACAGGCCAGAAGGTGGAGTGGTTCTCCGCCGCGAACGCGGCGGTCAGCGTCCTTGGCTTCACCCGGAGCGGAACGCCGCTCGTCCAGTCGACGGACGGTTCAGGAACCTCAATCGTCCGCCTTACCGGGCCCGGTGCCGTCGCCGAGAGCTACCCGCTGGCGCACCCCGCGGTCGGGTCTGCGACCGACTCGCACGGAACCTGGCTCCTCGACGATGCGGGCGAGGCGCTGATCTACCAGGAGGGCACGGCACCGGTGCTGTTGGCCTCCGCCCCCGCCGGGTTGATCGCGCTCGGTCTGGCCGGGACCTGCGCCCCGCAGTGAATCGGTTAGCGTTTCGACCGCGGATCGTTTCGTCCCGCCAGCGGATGCTGGCGGGCGAGTTCGACCTGCCGCGCCCGATGGTAGCTCCAGTCCGGCGCGGTCCCGAAAAGGCTTGACTCGGACTTCAGGCGGAGCTGTACAAGGGTGCCCAGCGCCCGTACGCCGTCGAGCCAGGTCAGCTTCTTTCCCTCGGCGCGGCTGCGCGCGTAGTACCGAGTCGGAACCTCATGGATGTGGTAGCCGAGGCGAAGCGCACGAGCAGTGACGTCAGGTTCGACGTCGAACCGGTCGCCCTGGAGGTTGAGCCGTCTCCAGAGGTCTGACCGGAGGACCTTGAACCCGGTCTCCATGTCTGAGATGTAGCAGTCGAACAGCAGGTTGGTGGCCAGCGTCACCACCTTGTTGCCCATCACGAACCAGAAGCTGAACGCGGTCTGCCCCGCAAAACCGCGAACCCCGAAGACAATGTCGGCGCGGCCTTCGAGCAGCGGCTGCAGCAGCACGGGATAGTCGCGCGGGTCGTACTCGAGGTCGGCGTCCTGGACGAGGGCAAATGGCATCCGAACCTCTGAGATGGCCCTGCGGAGAGCCGCCCCTTTGCCCTGGTTGACCTCCTGCCGGAAGGCCCGGACCCGTTTGTCGCCGGCCGCCACGCGGGTCAGGATCTCCCAGGAGCGATCGGTGGAGCCGTCGTCGACCGCGATCACCTCGCCGACCTCGGGCTGCTCGAGGACGTGGCCGAGGATGATCTCCAGCGTCCTCTCCTCGTTGAAGACGGGCATCATCACCGAGAGAAAGGCCGCCGTACTCATGGCGCCTAGCACTCTAACGTCCGTTCGCGCCTCGGAATCGAGCGCTGCCCGACGCCGTACATTGTCTTGACCACGAACGGCAATTAAGGAGACGCCCAATGTCCACTCTCGCCTTCGACCCGGAAGAGACCACCCAGTGGGAGCAGATCAAACCCCGCAAGATCGAGCCTGAGCAGTGGAAGAAGTTCGAGGGCTACGCGGCCGAGATCTTCGAGGCGTTCGG
>JBIOJB010000025.1:0-31474 GCA_044450465.1 Candidatus Dormibacterales bacterium
ATCTGCTTGGTGAGCTGAGCCCGCACGTCCCCCACCCCCCAAACCCCGTCGAGCGAGGTCTTCATGTTGCGATCGGTGAGGACATAGCCGCCCTCATCGTGGTCGACGTGGACCTTGAAAAGTCCGGAGTTCGGCACGAAACCGATGAAGATGAAGACGCCGCCCACGGGCAGCTCCTTGTCGTGCCCATGCTGCTCGTATCGCACCACGCGAACCTTGCCGTCCCCGCCGATCTCCTTGACTCGCGCGTCGAAGATGAACTCGATCTTCGGGTTGGCGCGCGCGCGATCCACCAGGATCGGCTGGGCCCGAAGCTCGCTTCGCCGGTGCAGGATGTAGACGCGAGACGCGTAGCGGGTGAGGAACTCGCCTTCCTCGACTGCCGCATCCCCACCGCCGACCACCGCGAGCTCCTGGCCTTTGAAAAAAGCTCCATCGCACACCGCGCAGTAGCTCACTCCGCGGCCCCAGAACTCCTTCTCGCCCGGCACCTCGAGGTACCTCGGCAGGCCGCCCGCGGCCATGATCAACGCCGGCGCCCGCAGCTCGTCACCTGACTCGAGGCGGACGACCTTTGTCGAGCCGTCCAGGTCGATCTCCTTAACCGGCTCGAAGTCACGCACCTCGACCCCGAACTTCCGCGTGTGGTCCGCCATCTTCGTGGCGAGATCGGAACCGAGGATCGACTCGAACCCCGGGTAGTCCTCGACGAGCTCCGTGTTCAGCAGCTGCCCGCCAAGCGGTCCGCGCTCCACGATCACGGTCTTGAGGTTCATACGAGCCGTGTAAAGGCCGGCCGCAAGCCCGGCGGGGCCGCCTCCCACGATGATCACGTCGTATTCGTTCATCTCATCAACTCGAATAGCCCCAGGGGCGCTCCGTATTCCGGTGGGCCCTCAGACGCCGGGCTAGCCGTGCTTGTACTGGGCGCCAAACCCTCCGCGAGGGGTCTGGCAGGCGATGTTGTCGTAGGGGCAGCCGATCGAGCAGGCCCCACATTCGATGCAGTTGCCGAAGCTAACGAGGGTTTTGCCCTGCTCGGCGTTCCATTCGTATACGCCCGCCGGGCAGAAATGCGTGCAGTACTTGCCCTCGCACCTGGTGGCGCAGACGTGCTGGTCGACGATCTCGATGTGCGGTTTTCCGGTGTCCTCGATGTACTTGACCGTGAAGAGCTTGTCGCTGAGCTTCTCCATCAGGCGGCTCCAAATCGCTCCCACACGCGGCACATCAAGCGGACGGTGTTGATGTAGTCGGCGGCGTGGATGTTCTCGTTGGGTGCGTGAATTCGGTTGTCGGGCCTGCCGACGCCGACGGGGAGCACCGTCGGGATCCCGAGGTCTGAAACGACCGGGTTCATCGGACCCGTGGCAGGCATGAACGGCCACAGGATCGGCTTGCCGTAGAGGGCGTCGACGCAATCGATGACCGTCTTCGCGACGGCGGAGTCTGGGTCCGACCTCGCCGGCTTCTCGGCATCGCTCCAGACGATCTCGACCTTCTCAAAGCCGTGCTTGTCGAGATGGCGGCGCAGCTGCTCCAGCACGTCGCGCGGGTCCTGGTCAGGTATGAGCCGGAAGTCGAGCTTGGCGGTCGCCTCCGCGGGCAGCACCGTCTTTGATCCTGGGCCCTGGTAGCCGGTGGTGACGCCGGCGATGTTGCACGTCGGCGTGAAGAGCATCTGCTCGATCACCTTGTCCGGGGCGGGCGACCGCACCAGCTTCTCGAACCCGACCAGCTGGCGGCGCTTTTCGACCTCCGGATCGATGGTCGCCATCATGGCTCGGTCGGCAGAGGTGGGCGCGATCACCTTGTCGTAGAAACCATCGAGCTTGACGTTCATGTTCTGGTCCCGAAGGCTCGCCAGCGCACCGATCATGTACATCGCGGCCGACGGATAGACGGAAGCAAAACCCGAGTGCTGGTCGAAGTCGAGCATGCGGACCCTCAGCTGTACGTAGAGAAGACCCCGGCATCCGAACTGCAGCGTGGGCCGGCCCGCGTCGTCAAAGGAGGTCCCTGACTCCCACAGGCAGCCGTCGGCTCCGAGCTTGGAGGCGTGATCATGCGCGATCTTCTCGAAGCTCTTCGACCCGATCTCCTCCTCACCCTCGACCAGAAACCGCAGCGTGACGGGCAGCTCGCCGAGATGCTTGAGCGTCTCGAGGGCGTGGATCCGGGCCATCACGTCCGACTTGTCGTCGGCGACCCCCCTCGCGAAGATGCGGCCATCCTTCTCCACCGGCTCGAAGGGTGGCGAGTCCCAGAGGTCGATCGGGTCCACCGGCTGGACGTCGTAGTGCTGATAGAGGAGGAGCCTCCGCCGGCCCGCCCCCGAGACCTCGGCGTAAAGAGCGGGCATACCCCCCGCCTCAAGGGTCTCGACGCGGTCCGTGAATCGCGAGAGCCTGCCTGCGAGCCAATCTCGTGCGGGCTTGACAGCGTCCTGGCCGTGGTTGGAGATGCTGGGAAAAGAGCAGAGCTCTTTGAGCTCGTCGATGAACTGGCGGGAGTGCTTCTCGATGTAAGTGTCGACTGCGCTGGTCGAGATCACGATGCCATCGTAACCTTGTCTCCCGTGTCAGACGAGAAGGAGGAAGCGGCCGAGTTTCACTTCTCGCCCCGACCCAATCGGGCCTCCGAGATCAAGTGGCGAACCTGGTCTGAGAGCTCATTTGATGCGGCGCGGCTGAGCGGCAAACCGATTCTCCTTGCCATCTCGGCGGTGTGGTGCCACTGGTGCCACGTGATGGACGAGACGACCTACTCGCATCCGGGGATCATCGACCTGATCAATCGCGAGTACGTCCCGATCCGTGTCGACAACGACGTGCGGCCCGACATCAACCAGCGCTACAACATGGGCGGCTGGCCGACGACCGCCTTTCTCTCCTCGTCCGGCGACATCCTGACGGGCGCCACCTACATGCCGCCCGAGCAGATGGCCGACAACCTGACGAAGGTCGCCGGGTACTACCGGACGCATCAGGCCGAGATCGCGAGCCGGATCCTCGAGTCACGCTCGAGGTCGCGGCTATCGATGGCGCGCAGCGCGGGCGAGCTCGACCCAACTTTGGTGGATACCGTTCTCGGCGCGGTTACCAGCTCCTACGACCCCGAGTACGGGGGATTCGGCGGCGCGCCGAAGTTTCCACAGAGCGAGGCGATCCTGCTGCTTCTCGAGCAGGCGCAGCTGCGGTCCGATCCCGCGCTCAGGAACATGGCCGTGCACACGCTCGAGCAGATGGCGGGCGGAGGCACCTACGACCAGGTCGAGGGCGGATTCTTCCGCTACTCCACCACCCAGGACTGGAGCGTGCCCCACTTCGAGAAGATGCTCGAGGATCACGCGGGGCTGGTCGCGGGCCTTGGGCTTGCCGGCCTGGGAGGCGTGCTCGACCGGACCACCGGATACCTCGACCGCACCTTGAGAGATGAGAGCTCCGCGCTCTACGCCGGCAGCCAGGACGCCGACGAGGACTACTACGGCAGGGACGCCCAGTCCCGCTCGCAGCTTGTCCCTCCCTTCGTGGACCGCCGGGTGTACACGGCCTGGAACTCTGCGCTGGCCGTCGCGTATCTCGACGCCGGGCTGCGCCTGGACAGACCTTTACTGCGCGAGCGAGCCGCCCCGCTCATCGCGAGTCTGTTTCGTGACGCCTACCGAACCGGAGAGGGCATGAGCCACACGGCCGGAGCCGGCGGCCAGCTCGCCGACCAGGTCTGGTCGATGTGGGCCGCGGCCAGGGCTTACCAGGCCGGCCTCGGGAGCGACTGGCTGGCCATCGCCGCGGACCTGGCCTCGCACCTGGAGCAGCGATATGCCGACCCCGGCCCGGGTGGGTTTTTCGACCGGGCCGGAGACCAACAGCTTGGAAGGCTTTCGGATCCGATCAAGCCGCTGGTCGAGAACTCGATCGCTGCGATGGCGCTTATAGAGCTGGACACGCTGGCCGGCGATCCGGCCGCGAAATACCGCGAGAGCGCGCGCCGCGCGCTGGAATCCGTCGCCGGACTGCCCCGTCAGTACGGGCTCATGGCCGCGGTTTTCGCGCGGGCGCTCGACCGGCTGCCGCACGCCATCAAGGTGTCAACGCGCAACGCGGATCTGGCGCGAGCCGCGGTGCTGGCGCATCCGTACGCCGTGATCGACCCGTCCGGCGACGATCGAGCCGTCGTGTGCTCCGGCACCATATGCTTGGCCCCGGTGTCGACTCCGGCAGAACTGAAGGACACTTTGCTGGATATCGCAAGCACGCGTGCCTGAGAGCCGCCGCCATTTCGGACGCCGGGTCAATAGGGCGCTTGACGACCCAGGCCTTCAGCGAGCGCTGGTCGAAGCGATGACCGGGCTGCGCGCCCGCCGCGACCGGGCTTTCGAAACCTATGACTTCGCCCTGGGCCAGGCGGACCTGAAAGCGCGACGGCTCGCCAACCTCGACCGGCTGCCTGAGCTGCGAGAGCAGTTCCAGCAGAGGCTCGAGGCCGTCGGCGGCAAGGTGCATTTGGCGAGGGACGCAGCCGAGGCGCGCGAGATCATTGGCCGCATCTGCCTCGATGCCGGCGCCGGGCTCCCCTCGGGCCGGCGGACCGTCGTGACGAAGGTCAAGTCCATGGCGGGCGAGGAGATCGAGATCAACCCCTACCTTGAAGGCCTCGGCCTGGAGGTCGTCGAAACCGATCTGGGGGAAAGGATCGTGCAGCTGACGCACACCCACCCCTCCCACCTCATCGCCCCCGCGATCCATCTCACAAAAGAGGATGCGGCCAGGGTGTTCGGAACCGAGCCGACCGTCGAAGCCATCCAGCTGCGGGCTCGCGAGTCGCTTCGGGCCAAGTTCATCGAGGCCTCAGTCGGCATCAGCGGCGCCAACATCGCGATCGCGGAGACGGGAACGATCGTCATCGTGACCAACGAGGGCAACGCAGATCTGACCACCACCCTACCCCCCGTTCACATCGCCCTATTTGGGATCGACAAGCTGGTTGCAACCCTGGAAGACGCGGTCGCCGTCATGCGCATGCTTCCGCGCAGCGGGACCGGTCAGCTGATGACGAGCTACGTGAACTGGATCACCGGTCCGTCGCGCTCGGCGGACATCGAGCAGTCGCTGACCATCGGCGTCCATGGTCCGCGCGAGATGCACTGCGTGATCATCGACAACGGCCGCGAGGAGATGCGCGCGGACCCTCTCTTCCGTGAAGCGCTGACCTGCATACGATGCGGAGCCTGCTCGAACGTGTGCCCGCCGTTCATGGCGGTCGGGGGACACCAGTTCGGGCACATCTACACCGGGCCGATCGGCCTCGTGCTCACGCCGTTTCATCACGGCATGCAGGCGGCGGACCTCCCCAACAGCCTTTGCGTTCAGTGCAACGCCTGCCAGCAGGTCTGCCCGGTGGACATCCCGCTGCCCGCCCAGATCCTCGAGCACCGACGCTCGGGCCGCAAGTCGCTGCGCAAGAGGGCGCTGCTCAACGTCTGGAAACGGCCCGAGCTGGCCGACCGGCTGATGCGCACGGCGGCGCCGCTGACCGGCCTTGTGCCCGGATCTCCGCGGCTCGCGCGAGTGCCGTATCGGGATCGGGCTGCGGTCGTGGTGTCGGCGGGAGAGCCGCTCACCATCTTCGCGTCATGCCTGGTCGACCGGGTCTTGCCTCAAGCCGCGGTTGCGCTGGAGCGCCTCGCGACGGCCGCCGGCTACAGGGTTGGGTTTCCCAAGCAGCAGTGGTGCTGCGGGCTGATCTCCGCCAATGCGGGAGACTTCGGGGCCGGCGCGGAGATGCTGACGCGACTCATGGCGGCCCTTGGAGATTCCGAGGGTCTGATCGTGACCCCGTCGGCCTCGTGCTTCGGCGCCGTGACGCTCGATTCGGGCACCTGGGGCGCCACGACCCCCAAGGGCCTCCTGGCGCGATTCCGCGACTCGACCCGGTTCGCCCTGCAGACCCTCGAGGAGCGGCCTGATCTGGTGGGCGGTGCGCCACCCAGGACGCGGATCGCCTATCACGACTCCTGCCAGTCGCTGCGCCAGCTGGGCTTGAAGTCTGAACCGCGTCGCCTGCTCGAGCTTGCCGGCTACGAGGTGGTCGACCTCCCGGACATCGCCGCCTGCTGCGGGTTCGGCGGCACGTTCAGCCTGGAGTGGCCAAAAGTGGCGGACCGCCTGGCGCAGTGGAAGCTGGAGGCCATCGCCAGCACAGGCTGCTCGGTGGTCGCGTCTGACAACCCCGGCTGCCTCATGCACATCGAAACCGCGGCACGGCGGCGCGGCCTCGTCCTTCGAACCGCCCACGTGCTTGAGCTGGTCGCGGAGCGTCTGCAGCCAGGAGCCGGGTCCTAATCGCTACGCTTAATCAAACGTGAAGGTAAGCCTGGCCGGGACACGACCATCCGACACGGCTCTCGATGCCCTCGCCATACCGGTGGCGGCGGGCCGTCCGCTTTCCGGGCCTTCGCTGGAGCTCGATCGCAAGATGGGTGGCTTGCTTTCCGAGATGCTGGCCGGCGCCGAGTTCAGGGGCGAGCTGTTCGAGCTGACGTCGATCCCGACCCAGAACACGATCCAGGCGCGCCGGGTGATCCTCTACGGGGTTGGCGCACTCGCCGATCTGGACGGTCAGCGCCTGCGCGCTGCGCATCACGAGCTCGTGCGCGCGGCTCGCCGGCGCCGCTACCGGCGGCTCGGCGTCCTTTGCGCCGACCCGCTCGACACCGACAGCCTGAAGGCGGTCGTCGAGGGCTGCGTGATGGGCACCTTCGAGCGCCGCTCACGGCAGACCTGGTCCGACGCCGGGCCTGAATCGGTCGACGAGCTGGTGCTTCTCGGTTTCGGGCTCGGGCGTGAGAGAGAAGTGGTGGCCGCGCATGAGAACGGTGACGCCACGAACTTCGCCCGTGTCCTGCAGAACGCACCGCCGAACGAGCTCACGCCGTACGTCCTCGCCCAGGAGGCGACCCGGATCGCCGAGCGCCATCACCTGGAGCTTGAGGTTCTCGGCCCCGAAGAGCTTCGCGCGGCCGGGTACAACCTGCTGCTCGGAGTGGCTTCCGGCTCATCCCAGCCGCCACGCCTCATCACGCTCCGCCACCCCGCGGCGGCCGCGGCCGGTGGCGGCCCCGCGAACCGGCCGGTGCTGGCGCTGGTCGGCAAGGGAATTACCTTCGACAGCGGGGGCATCTCCCTGAAGAACCCCGAAAACATGAGCCAGATGAAAGCGGACATGGCCGGCGCGGCCGCGGTCCTGGCGTCGATCGACGTGATCGCGGCGCGAAACCTTCCGCTCGACGTGCTGGCCGTGGTGGCCGCGACAGAGAACATGCCGGGCCCGTCAGCCCAGAGACCGGGTGACGTGGTGGTGAGCGCCGCAGGCAAGACGGTGGAGGTTGTCAACACCGACGCAGAGGGCCGCCTCGTGCTGGCGGACGCCCTGACGCACGCGCTTCGCAAGGGCGCCACTCACGTCCTCGACCTCGCGACCCTGACCGGGGCCGCCACCATAGCGATCGGGCACTCGGCCAGCGCCGCCGTCAGCAACGACGACGGGTTCTGGTTGCAGGTGGCCGGCGCGGCCCTTGCGGCCGGCGATCGCGTGTGGCGCCTGCCGATCATTCCCGACCTCAAGGTACTGCTGCAGAGCAAGATTGCGGACCTCCGCAACGCTGAATATGGGGAGGCAGGTTCGATCCTGGGAGGGATGTTCATCGGCGAGTTCGCGGGCGGCAAACCCTGGGCGCATCTCGACATCGCCGCCTCGAGCTGGAACACCAACCTCGAGCTGACGACAGTGATTCGCGGACCCAGCGGCGCCGGCACCCGAATCTGCATCGAGCTGGCGGAACTGATGGCCCTCGCCGCGAGTTAGAGCTAACGTGGCGATCCTAGAGACCATCCATTCGCCTGCCGACCTGCGAGCAATCGAGCCGACCCGTCTCGGCGAGCTTGCGCAGGAGATTCGTGCCTTCCTGGTCGATCAGACATCGAAGACCGGCGGCCACCTCTCCCCCAACCTCGGCGTGGTCGAGCTCACGCTTGCAATCCACCGCGTGTTCGACAGCCCGAAGGACGCGATCGTCTGGGACACAGGCCACCAGGCGTACGTGCACAAACTGGTCACCGGCCGGGCCGCGGCCTTTCCGACGCTGCGGCAACCGGGTGGTCTGTCCGGCTATCCGTCCCGCAAGGAGTCCGTCCACGACCTGGTCGAGAACAGCCACGCCTCCACGTCGCTGAGCTACGCGCTCGGGATTGCGGAGGCGCGCCTGCGCAAGAAGGTCGACGGGTTTGTGGTGGCGGTCATCGGCGACGGCGCATTGACGGGGGGCATGGCCTACGAGGCCCTGAATCAGATCGCCCACCTCATGCCGCCCAACCTCATCATCGTGATCAACGACAATGGCCGCTCCTACGCTCCAACGGTGGGAGGACTGGCCCGCCACCTTTCCCAGCTGCGGGTCGATCCGAGGTACGAGCGAATCAAGGACGACATCTCCCGCCTGCTTCGTGACCTTCCTCTTGTCGGTTCGACGGCCGACCAGGCTGCGTATCGCGTCAAGGAAGGACTGAAGCAGCTCCTGCAACCGTCCACGATCTTCGAAAGCCTGGGCATCAAGTACGCCGGCCTGGTTGACGGACACGATGAGCCGGCTCTCGAGGAAGTGCTGTCGAGGGCGAAGCGGCTTGGCGAGCCGGTCGTGGTCCACGTCGTGACCGAGAAGGGTCGCGGCTACAGCCCGGCAGTGGAGGACGAGGTCGACAAGCTGCACGGGGTCGGCGCGTTCGATCCCCTGACGGGGCGTGCGCGCGCGACCGAGCTGACTTACACGGACGTCTTCGGCGAGGCGCTCCTCACCGCCGCCGCCGGGCGGCCCGAAGTTTGCGCGATCACCGCGGCGATGGCTTCATCGACCGGGTTGCTGAACTTCGCCAAGGAGTTCCCCGACCGGTTCTTCGACGTCGGCATCTGCGAGCAGCATGCGGTCACGTTCGCCGCGGGCCTCGCGATGGCCGGAATGCATCCGGTCGTATGCATCTACTCGACTTTCCTGGCCCGCGCATTCGATCAGACGATCATGGACGTCGCTCTGCACAAGCTTCCCGTGGTCTTCGTGATCGACCGCGCCGGCGTGACAGGGCCCGACGGAGCATCGCACCACGGGATATTCGACCTCTCCTACCTACGGTTGATTCCGAACCTGAAGGTGGCGGCGCCGGCTGACGCAACCGAGCTGTGCGCATTGCTCGAGACCGCGCTGGCGTCCGACGGACCAGTTGCAATTCGGTACCCGAGAGGCCCGGTTCCATCAACCCCGGAGCTGCCCGTCGAGCCGCTGCCGGTCGGCAGGTGGGAAGAGCTGCGCAAAGGATCAGATGCCGTGATCTTTGCCGTGGGCCGGATGGTCGAGATCGCTCGTGAGGCGGCTGAGCGGTTGGAGATGCAGAAGATTTCCTGCGCCGTCGTCAACGCCCGATGGGTGAAGCCGGTCGATCCTCGGATCACAGACTGGGCGCGCAACCACCCGGTGGTGCTGACCGTCGAGGACAACGTTGGATCAGGCGGATTCGGCGGTGCGGTGCTCGAGGCGTTGTCGCGGCACGGCCTGGCCGGCCGCGTGCGCACCCTGGCGCTGCCCGACGAGTTCCTGCCACAGGGAAAGGGAGCGGACATCCTGCGAGAGCATGGCCTCGACTCGGCCGGCATCGCCCGAGCCGTCTATGCCGCGGTCCGCGGCGAGGTCCCTACGGAAAAGACAGAGCCGCAGGCCTAGAGTTTCTTGCGACCGGCGAAGCCCTCGCCGACCCGGTGCCAGTAGTCGACTCTTTCCTCACCGAGCTTCCAGCACAGCTCCACGAGCTCGCCTTCGCGGTATGAGGGGAAATCGATGAGCCCCTCCAGCGGGCCCTTGAGCTGTATGCCCAGGCCGTTGAGGGCGGCAACAGCCTTGAGCAGCTCGAGCTCGGCCCCGCTGACTGAATCGCGAGCCTGTTGATGGCGGGCCTGGTCGTCTGCGACAGCGGCCGGTCGCTTGGATTCATACTCGGCGATCCGCGCCTGGTCCTCGAGCTCCGGCAGTAGTGCCGAAAGCTCGGCGATCTGCGCCACGATCCGCCGCACACGCGGCAGCTCCTTGTTCGCCTCTTCGACCGTGTAGGTGCGGAGCCTCTGCACGACGCTCAACGATAGCCGCTGGACCGGCGTGAACGCCTGCAGCAACCGCCACACTTTGAAAAGTGGAAACTGCCGAGATCAGGCGGCGTCTGGCGGAGGCGAGGGTCGGGCGGCTTGCCACCGTCAGCGCGGAGGGGCGGCCGCATCTCGTGCCCGTCTGCTTCGTGCTCGACGGCGGAACGATCTTCTTCGCCGTCGACTCCAAGCCCAAGGCTTCCACCGACCTGAAGCGCTTGCGCAACATCGCGGCCAACCCACTCGTGTCCATCCTGGTCGACCACTACGCAGAGGATTGGACCAGCCTGTGGTGGGTCCGCGCCGACGGCACGGCGGCGGTCCTCGTCAAGCCGGGAGAGGCTGCGGCCGCGATCGACCTCCTCGTGGCCCGATACCCGCAGTACCGCAGCTCACGCCCCGGTGGGCCGGTGGTCGCAGTCACGATCCGCCGCCTGTCCGGCTGGTCAGGCTCATAGGTTCACACCAGGATCAGCTCCGGCTGAGCCTGCTGGACGGGATAGGCAAGCGGCCGTGCCGCCACACGCATCGTTCCGAGCGGATAAGGGCCAAAAGTGCGACCTCCCTCGACGGCCGCCCATGTGACCTGGTATCGGACAGAGCTTCCAATCGTGTAGCCAGCCTGGTCTTCGGCCTGATAGACATGGCTGACAGCCGACGGTTGCGGGTAGGCGGTCCCGAAGCCCTGCGCCCCCTGAAACACCGCGGCCGTTCCGTCGCCAAAATCCCAGTCCGCTCCCACGGGGGTCGCCGTCACGAGGTACTGCGTGCCGCGCGCCACCTCATTCATCGAAACGGTGCTCGGTGGCGGCGACAGCCAGAGCCACGAATCGAGGCCGGCAAGTCCCGTCGTCCCCGGGTTCGCCTGGACGCTGAGCTGCTGAGGGAGCGTGACCGGCATCGGGGGCGCGACCAATGGCGCGGCACAGGTCGATTGATCGGCCGTTGAGTTCTGCAGCTTGTCAACGGCCTGCACGTGGACGCATGCCCTCTCGCCCGGGACGAGATTGGCGAACTCAAGAACGCGTGGGCTGGCCGTCAACCCAACCTGAAAGGCGCCCACCCTATCGCTGACCGTGAGCCACGACACGTAGTGATCCATTCCTGAGGCGAAGTAGTCGCGTCCGGCGCCGTCGCCACGATCGGCGACCGGATTCCAGGTGAAGGAGACAGAGGTCGGTGTTATATCGGTCACGTACGGGCTCGGAGGAAAAGGCGGGACCGAATCCACGTAGATGTCGACGACCGGATACCCATACCGGTCGGCCATGTAGGGTGGCGGTCCATTTGCGCCGCGGACGCCCAGACGGCACTGCCCTCCGTAAGTCCAGTTGTAGTAGGCGATGTACTCCTTGACATGTCCGTGAACGGCCCATCCGCTGTCCGCGAAATTCCAGTGATAGTGGAGCGGGTAGTCCTCGTGGAGCAGCTTCACCCAACCTGACGCGTCGCCCGGCGAGCCGCGGAAATCGCCATAGAAGAAGCCGTACCAGTCGTCATAGCCCGCGGGACTGGGGTCAAACCCGTAGAACGTGTCGCGTTCCGGGTTGGTGCCCACCAGCGGGTCGTTGGTGACGACGGTGCTCGCCCACATGTCCGAAAGATTGGTGCACCACCCGGGAGGATCGCCGTACTCAGGGCTCCCCCACGGGGAGCCGGCATCAGCCGAAACCGGGGCCATGGCCAGAGCCGCGGCCAGGATCAGCGCAAACCACCGGTGCATGTCACGAAGCTATCGAAGCCCGAAGCGGGTGGGAACCCAGCCGGTTAAGCCGAACCTAGAATCGGAACGTGCACGAACAGCGAAAGGTGGTGACCGTCTTGTTTGCCGACGTGGTCGGCTCCACCGCACTCGCAGCCGAGAAGGATCCGGAGGTCGTCCGGTCGCTCATGTCGCGGCACTTCAAGCAGGTGACCGAGGTGTCGGAGGCATACGGCGGGACCGTCGAGAAGTTCGCGGGCGACGCGGCGATGGTGGTCTTCGGCGTGCCAGCTGTGCACGACGACGACGCCGAGCGAGCAGTCCGCGCGGCGCTGGAGATCAGGGATCGGTCGCGTGATCTGGCCGTTCGTGTGGGCGTCAACACCGGCGAAGCGGTCACCGCCACAACCGAGGATCGCCAGTTCATGGTCAGCGGCGACGCCGTCAATGTGGCGGCCCGGCTTCAGCAGGGCGCAGACGTCGGCGAGATCGTGGTCGGCGCTACGACCGAGCAGTTGACGCGCAACGCGATCGACTACGAGCCGCGCGCGGCTGTCGTCGCCAAGGGCAAGGCTGATCCGATCCAGGCTTTTCGCGCCATCCGACCCCGCAGCTCGATCCCGACCCAGGCCCGCGGAGTACCCGGCCTACAGGCGTCGCTGGTCGGTCGAGGTCGCGAGCTTCGCCTGCTTCTGGATACGTTTGCTCGGACGGCAGAGGACAAGCGGCCGCACCTGTTCACGCTGGTTGGCCCGCCGGGGATCGGCAAGTCACGGCTTGTCGGAGAAGCGCTGGAAGCACTCGCCAGATCCGGTGCGCACGTCCTCCGAGGTCGATGCTTGCCCTATGGGCGTGGAATCACCTATTGGCCGCTCGTCGAGATGCTGCGGCAGGAGAGCGGCATAACGCTCTCCGACGAGCGTGACGGTGCCCTGGGCAAGCTCGATCAATTGCTGCAAAGGGTTATGCCCGATGATCCTGAACGCCCCGCTGTGCGCGCCCGCTTGTCGGTGGTCCTGGGCTTCGAGGACGCGGAGTCGGTGATGGCGGACACGCCCGGTGACCGCGTCGAGCAAGAGATCGCGTGGGGGGTGCGCCACTTTGTGGAGGTGACGTCCCAGGTGGCGCCTCTGATCGTCGTGGTCGACGATCTGCAGTGGGCCGAGCCCCCAGTGCTCGCAATCATCGGGCAGCTGGCCGAGCGAGCTGTCGACGCGCCGATTCTGATCGTCTGCGTGGCTCGGCCGGAGTTCCTCGAGACGCGCAGCGGGTGGACCTCTGGAAAGCCGAACTCGACGACCATGACGCTGGACCCCTTGAGCCCGGAGGAGACAGGCACCCTCATCTCACGGCTGCTGGAGATCGAGGCGCTGCCGGACGACCTCCGAGCGCAAATCGTGGAGCGGTCAGGCGGCACCCCGCTGTTCTGTGAAGAGTTCATTCACATGCTGGTCGACGAAGGGTTTGTGGTGCGAGACGGCGAGAAGTGGAAGGCGACGTCGACAATCGATCAGATTCGCGTGCCGCAGACCATTCATGCCGTGCTGGCGGCCAGGCTCGATTTGCTGTCGGAGCAGGAAAGAGAGATGCTCCAGGCCGCAAGCGTGATCGGCCAGCGGTTTGGGACTCCGCAGGTTGAGCGCCTCCTTGCGGGTCAGGATGTTCGGTCGGCACTCGAGTCGCTGGGCCGCAAGGGGCTGATCTCCGCCGGAGGCCGAAGCGGCGAGGATCAGTCGTTCAGACATCTCATGATTCGCGATGCCGCTTACGGCTCGCTGACCAAGTCACGCCGGGCCGAACTTCACGATCGCTTCCGCTCAGTGCTCGAGACGACCTCCGGCGATCCTCAGCAGATCATGGAGATCCTGGCGCATCACGCAGAACGGGCCTTCACGGTGTCTGCCGAGCTCAGGCTGGAACTTGAGCTTGTGGACTCACGCGCGCGCCATGCGATCCGGTGGTCGCTCGCGATGGGAGAGCGAGCGCACACGCGCCACGACAGCGCGACACTCGAGGCGGCGGTGAATACGCTGCAGGCCGCAGTCGCTGTGCTTCCAGCCGGCCCAGATCCCGCAACGAGTGCCGCGATTCGCTTGCTCCAAGCCCAGCTCATGAGCATGAAGGCCGATTACGACGGAGCGCTGAGGGCGGCCTTCGAGGCAGCCGCCCTGGCCGAGGACGCCCATCTCCCCGCGCTGGTCGCGACGGCGCGCCTGACGGAAGCCTGGATACGCAACTGGGCGAACCAGGGCTCGCTCGCCGATTTCGACGCGGCGGTCGAGCGCGCGATCGCCGCCTGCAGGCTGGCCGGGGATGTGCCGGCCGAGATCGAGGCGCGCCACGTTGGCACGAACGTCTTGTTTGCAACAGGGCGACTGGCGGAGTTCGTCGCCGTCAACGTGGAGCTGTTGCAGCAAGCCCGCCTGATCGGAGATACATTGCATGTCGCCGCCATCAGCATCCGCCTGGCCGCGGTGGAGCACCAAAGAGGCAACGTCGAAGTCGCCGATCGTTACGCGACCGAAGCCGCTGCCCTCGCCACCCAACAGGGATTCCGCATAGTCGCGCTGCGCCTGATGTTTGAGGAGCCGCTGATGCGCCTGGACCGTGGCGAGCTCCAAGCCGCCGAATCTGGACTGCGTGGGTACGAGAGAGCGTCCATTGAGGCCGGCTCTCCGCAGAACCAGCTGAGCTCCCTGCGGTTCTTGGGCACCACCCTGATCCATATGCGGCGACTGGGCGAGGCTGTTGAAGTCCTGGATCGCGCGCTCGAGCTCAGCCGGGCCACGGGCGAGCGCTGGAACCGGAGCGAACTCTTCGGGCTCCGCGCTCGGGCTGCGCTGGAGATGGGCGAAATGGAAGCGGCCGAACAGTTCATCGCTCAGGCCCTCGGGGCGCTGCACGAATACGACATCACCGCCTCGTCTGAAGCCCACGCCCATCTAGGGGTGATTCGGGCGGCCCAGGGTCGGCGCGAGGAGGCCGAGGCAGCGCTCCGGCGTGCCCTCGAGGTCGTGGTCCACACCGAATTCAACGGGCTTAAGTGCCTCGTGCAGATAACCCTGGCCAAGTTTCTTGCCGGCGAGGGTCGGACCGCCGAAGCTGGGCAGCTCGCAGACCAGGTGACTCAGTTCTCCCGCGATCGCGGCTGGCACCTGTGGGACGACGTGATTCAGGACACGCGCCGGCTTATACAGGAGCGGGAACCCAGCGGTCGGGGCTGAGGTCTTTCGCATCGGCCACCCACCAGCGGCCGCTGCTGTAGGTGAAGCGTGACCACACCTGGCGCTCCGTTGCGGACCAGGTGGGGTCGGATTGATCCGGCGTGATAAGGCGGTCGGCGGCGACGACCTGCAGGACTCCATCCAGGCGGCCTGGGTCGAAGGCGGCCAGGGAGCGCACGGCCGACGTCTCTTCCAGGCGCAGGCCTCGCAAGGCCATCGCATCCACCCTGTCGGTCAGCGCTTTCAGGGCCGGGTTGCGGAAGACCTGCGCCAGCCCCTGGGAACTGGACGTGGCGAGCGCTTCCGACCGCGCCGCGTCGGCGCTGTCCATCAGCTTCACGGCTTCTGTCAACGGCAGGCGCGACGCCGTCACCGCAGGGACCAGAGCGGCGGACCCGCACGCCCCAACGAACGCGGCAAGCAGGAGGATCCCGATCAAGCGGCGCATCGGTCGACTGTGCAGCTCCTGGACGGCATTGCGCAGCCCCGCCTGTTCAGAATTGATACTTGACGAGATGCACTGTCTCACCTAGTATCGGGCGAGATTGGCACGGCACGGGACCAGGGACCGCATCCTGACGCGGGCCCGCGGGCTGCTCGCCAAGGGAGGAAACCCCACGGTGGACCAGCTCGCACACGTGGCCGGGGTCTCGAAGTCGAGCTTCTACCGCGCGTTTGGGTCGCGTCAGGCCCTCTTCGCCGAGCTCGAGGTCGCCCCGGAGCCGGGATCACGTGATCGCATCCTCGAGGCGGCCCTTGCGATGGTCGGCTCAACCGGGCTCGCCGCCCTGTCGATGGACGAGCTGGCAGAGCGGGCGCAGGTCTCCCGCGCCACCCTCTACCGACTCTTCCCCGGCAAGTCGTCGGTGTTCACGAGCCTGCTTTACGCGTACTCGCCTCTCGAAGCCGTGACGGCGCTCCTCGCCTCGAGGTCGGACGAGCCTCCCGACGTCGTAATGCCGGAGGTCGCTCGCGCCGTCTATCACAGCGTTTTCGGCGGACGAGAAAGCCGGCTCGGCCTGATCCGAACGGTCTTCTTCGAGGTCAGCGGGCTGGCCCCTGACACCGAGGAGGCGGCGCGCGAAGTCATCGGCAGGCTTTTGGGCAGTCTCGCCATGTACCTCATGACCCAGATGTCCGCCGGCCGGCTGCGCCCGATGTCCACACTCCTCGCGCTTCAGTCGTTCATCGGACCGATCTTCTTTCACCTCATGACCCGGCCGGTCGCCCAGCGTGTCCTGGGCATGGAAATTGACGGCGAGCAGGCCGTCACGGAGCTGGCTGACACCTGGCTGAGGGCGATGCGCGCTGCATGAGCGAGCCGTATGCGATTGACGTCGAGAACGTGTCCAAGTCCTTCGGATCGGTCACGGCCCTCGACGGGGTGACCCTCAAGGTCAAACGTGGAGAGATCTACGGACTCCTCGGTCCCAACGGCGCCGGCAAGACGACCCTCATCCGGCTTCTGGTCGGTCTCCTCGAAGCGCACGCCGGGACTGTCACCGTGCTGGAGAAGCGCATGCCCGACGTGGACGTGCTCCGCCACATCGGGTACATGACCCAGCAGGCCGCGCTCTACCCCGGGCTGTCCGTGGAGGAGAACGTGCGGTTCTTCGCGGCAATCAACGGCGTCGAAGATGGTGTCAAGGAGGCGCTCGAGATGGTCGAGCTCTACCAGCGGCGCGGCTCGGTTGTCTCCACTCTCAGCGGCGGCATGCGCCAGCGATGCTCGCTAGCCTGCGCCATCGTGCACCGGCCGCAGCTGCTGCTGCTCGACGAGCCCACGGTCGGGGTCGACCCGCAGCTGAGGGTCCAGTTCTGGGAGGACTTTAGGAGGATGGCCGAGGCAGGCACGACGATCATCGTTTCCAGCCACGTCATGGACGAGGCGGAGCGATGCCAGCGGCTCGGCCTTATCCAGTACGGCAGGCTGCTGGCCGAGGGCACTCCAGCCGAGATCCGGAGCATGGCCGGAACCCAGAACCTCGAAGACGCCTTCCTCAAGCTTGCGGGCCCGGGGACACTTTCATGAGCGGGCGTCGGGTCGGCGCGATCACCCGCCGGCTGCTGCAGCAGTTCAGGCGCGACCGGCGCACGCTCGCGCTCCTTTTCGTCGCACCAATCGTCCTGCTGGGACTGCTCGGATACCTGATCCGCGGCTCGGCGTCGGTGCCGGCGGTCGGCATCGCCAACGAGGACCAGGGTCCGCTGGGCACGACCGTGGCCGCGGCGCTCGCGCGGTCGAGCACGATCAGCACCTCCGCGATAAGCGCGGCGGACGGCAGTGCGAAGTTGAAGGACGGATCGCTCGCGGCCTACATCGTCTTTCCGCCCGACTTCAGCCGCCAAGCGCAGGCTGGGACTATCACCGCGCAGGTCCATCTCGAAGGTTCACAGCCAGGAACGTCGGCTCCGGTCCTTCAGGCCTTTCAGGCCGCCATGATCACGCTCGCAGCGCAGACGCCAGGCCAGGGTCTGCACGTCCAGCCACAGGTCACGTACCTGTACGGAGGTCAGGGCTTCGACACGCTCGACTACTTCGGAGCGGCGTTCATCGGGCTGGTGGTGTTCTTCCTCGTCTTCGTTGTGACGATCGTGTCCTTCCTGAACGAGCGCTCGCAGGGAACCCTGGAGCGGTTGATGGCGAGTCCTTTGCGACGAGGAGAGATCGTGCTCGGCTACATGCTGGGCTTTTCGATGCTTGCGCTCGTCCAGTCGGTCGAGGTGCTCGTCTTCTCGCTCGCGGTGCTCAAGGTCCACAACTCGGGAAACGTCGCCCTCATCTTCGGGATCGAGGCGATCATGGCCATCACCGCTGTGAACCTCGGGATCTTTCTCAGCATGTTCGCGCGCACGGAGTTCCAGGCAGTGCAGTTCATACCTCTCGTCATCGTGCCCCAGTTCCTGCTGTCGGGAATCCTGTTCTCGGTCTCGTCGGAGCCGAAGGCTCTGCAGGTGCTTTCAGACGTGCTGCCTCTGACCTATGCGGTCAGCGGGCTCCGTGACGTGATGCTGAAAGGCGCGGACCTGACCTGGAGTTCGCTGCAGCTCGACGCCGGGGTCGTGCTGGCGTACGTGGTCGTGCTGATCGCGGCAGGAACGGCAACCCTGCGCCGCCGAATCGCCTGACGCCGCTACTCTCTAGTCGAGATGCTCCTGGTCTGTTCGAGCCGCTGCGGCAGTCGCTTGTTCCGGGCGCTCTTCGCGGAGGTCGAGATCGACGCCTCGGGCGGATTCCAGCAATACCACGTGGCGCAGCCTGGCTACGTCTGCCTGAACTGCGGAGCGCCGGCAGTGGATCTCGCGGAGGTGCCTGGTGCGCTGGCGGCCGATGCCGAGGCGGACGCCACGCCTCAGGTCTCTGACGTGCTGTGCCCGGTCTGCGAGACCATGGTGCAGCTCGACTCGGACATGGAGTGCCCGAACTGCGGGTCGCCGCTCGAAGCGGTCTGAGCTCGCCGCCCGATCAGCTGAACGAGGCCGTGCCGAGCAGGACCGAGCTCATCGCCCGAACTGCGTTCCCGTCGCGAGCGCGCACTGCCGCTCGAAACGCGCGCACGGCGCGGGGCGTGTCGAGATCGTCTTCCAGGGCGGCGTTGAACTCCGCCACAAGCGCGGCGCCGGGACCCGACGGGCTGGTCCGGCGGCCGGCCCTCGGATCATCTGCGAGCACGCGGCGCGCTTCCTCGATCAGCGTCGCGGCCCGCGCGAGCCCGGGCCACGAGAAGTCCCAGTCCCCGCTGTAGCGGTGGGACACGAGGTAAAAGCGCACCGCGGCGGCGGGAGCCTTCTGCAAAGCCTCGCCGACCTTGACCAGGTTGCCGAGCGATTTGCTCATCTTGCGGCCTTGATAGCGCACCAGCCCTGTGTGCATCCAGGCGCGCGCAAACGGGGCCTTGCCGGTCAGCGACTCCGACTGTGCCCGCTCGGATTCGTGATGGCTGAACTCGAGGTCGCGGCCTCCTCCGTGGATGTCGATCTGGTCGCCCAGATATCGCCTGGCCATGGCCGAGCATTCGATGTGCCACCCGGGACGGCCTTTCCCAAACTTTGAGGGCCAGGAGGGCTCGTCCGGCCGCGATGCGCGCCACAGCGGAAAGTCCAGCTCGTCGCGCTTGGCACCAGGACCCACCTGACCGAGAAGTCCTTCGTCGCGCAGCTTGGCCAGCATCGAGCGGCGGGTTCGGTGAGACAGCCGTCCGTAACCGCGATAGGTCCGCGAATCGAAGTAGAGCGCGTCGGTCTGGTAGGCGTGGCCCTTGGCGTGAAGCCGCGCAGCCGCCGCGCGGATGCGATCGATCTCATCGGAGACGCGAGGCATGTGATCGGGCTTCCGCCATCCGAGCGCGGTCATGTCGCGCAGGTGAACGGCGGTCTCGCGGTCCGCCAGCGTCCGCCAGTCCAAGTTGTCACGGCGCGCGCGCTCGAACAGGGGATCGTCGATGTCGGTCACGTTCTGCACGTACCGCACGCGCACCCTCTGCGACTCGACGAATCGCACGAGGACGTCGAACATGCTGAAGGTGAAGGCGTGGCCCATATGGCCTGAGTCATAGGGCGTCACGCCGCAGACATACAGGGTGAGCGGTCGGCGCGGCGATTCTCCCGGCCGGCGCACGCGCACCTTCTTTTCGGTCAGCGTGTCACCGAGGCTCAGGCGCAGAGGTCGGTGGGCGGGCTTGATGGCCGGACGTGCGGTCAACGGACGGGACGAGCTGCCGGTGCCTCGACGGCCGGGCGATCCAAGCTCAGCCGGCGGACTTGATGACCATCGAGGCTTCGGCCTGGAGAGCCTCCACCCTGTCGGTCTCTTCCCAGGGCACACCGAGGTCGTCGCGGCCGAAGTGACCGTAGGCCGCGGTCGGGAGGTAGATCGGCCTGAGCAGGTTCATGTTCGCGATGATCGCCGCCGGTCGGAGATCGAAGTGGCGCCGCACCAGAGCCAAAAGCTCGGCCTCGGAGACCGTGCCCGTGCCGAAGGTCTCGACCGAGATCGACGTCGGGTGTGCGCGACCGATGGCGTATGACACCTGGACCTCGCAGCGGTCGGCGAGGCCGGCGGCCACGAGGTTCTTGGCCACGTGGCGGGCGGCGTACGCGGCCGAGCGGTCGACCTTGCTCGGATCCTTGCCGCTGAAGGCGCCGCCGCCGTGTCGGGCAACGCCGCCGTAGGTGTCCACGATGATCTTGCGACCGGTCAGGCCGGCGTCCGCGGTCGGCCCGCCCACGATGAACATGCCGCTGGGGTTGACCATGATCTTGGTGTTGGCGTCGACTCCCATGCCCTTCAAAACCGGGTCTATGACGAGGGAGCGGACGCCCTCCGCGAGCTCCTTCTGAGTCACGTTCGCCGCGTGGTGAGTGGAGACGACGATGGCTTCGATCCGTTTAGGCCGGCCGAGCTCGTACTCGACTGTGACCTGCGTCTTGCCATCCGGGCGAAGGAAGGGCAGCGTTCCGTCCTTTCTCGTCTGGGCCAGCCGGTGCGCCAGGCGGTGCGCGAGCGCGATCGTCAGCGGCATCAGCTCAGGCGTCTCCCGGCAAGCGAAGCCGATCATCATGCCTTGGTCGCCTGCCCCCTGGAGGTCGAACGGGTCGTCGTGCTGGGTGCCCTCGCGCTCCTCGAGCGAGTGGTCGACGCTCGCGGCGATGTCCGGCGACTGCTCCTTCAGATAGACCTGGATCAGCGCATGGTCGGCGTCAAAGCCGATCTCTTCGCTGTTGTAGCCAATGTCACGAATCGTGTCGCGAATCGTGCGCTGTATGTCGAGCTCGGCGTGGGTCGTGACCTCGCCGATGACGATGCATAGGCCCTTGGTGATCGCCGTCTCGCAGGCGACCCGGGCTGAGCGGTCCTGGGCAAGCATTCCGTCGAGGATCGAGTCGGAGACCTGGTCACAGACCTTGTCGGGATGCCCTTCGGTGACTGACTCGGACGTGAGCAGGAAAGACTTGGATGAGCTGAACGAGGTAGTCACAACGGCAGCCAATCATACCGATCGCCCGGCGATGACTCCGGCCCAGCGCTACGAACCGTTGTGATGTCTTGAGTCTTCGGGCTCCTGCCCGAGAAGCTGCGCTTGAAGGCTGAAGATATCGTCGAGCACCCGATCGATGCGCCGGCCCTCGAGGCGGTGTTCGGCGAGGACTCCAGCGCGTTGAAGGTACTGGCGAAGCGCTGAGCCGATGGGACCGTCGACCCGCTTTTGACCGCGCATCTGAGCTTCTTCGAGCAGCTGCAGGCAGCGGTCCAACGCCAGCTGCCTGGCCCGGTGCTCGCGAACCCTCAACTCAGGCAGTCCCCAAGACCTCAACCCGACCCGCCGCGGTGATGCGGACGTGCACCGCGTTGAGGGATGGGAGCGGGTTGCTGTAGGTGGTCGAGCGGCCTTCGGCGGTGAACGAAGCCGGATGGCACGGGCAGTCGAGGAGCGCGCTGCCGCTGTTCCACCAGAGCTCGCAGGGGAGGTGTGAGCACACCGAAGATACGGCGGAGACGGTGTCACCGGAGCGAAAGAGGTAGGCTCCCACGCCGCCCGCGCTGACGCGCATGCCCTGCCCCTCTTTCAGGTCGCTGAACGCGGCGACGTCATGCCAGCTGCCGTTCACCGGCTCGATCGGGTCGCTGGAACGTCCCTGGGGCGCCGGGATCATCGACCTCCCCACGATTCCTCCGGCCGCCACGCCCGCCGCGAGCCCGAAGCCCGCCACCAGCGCCGCCCTACGAGTGAGCCAGAGCTCCTGTGGGGCTTGTGCGAGCGAGCCGGCCAGACGCTTGCGGAACCCGGGGCTCATGCGCTGCTCGCCTTGCCGCGCCGCAGCGAGACGAGCCGCGGCGATGATGGCGCCCTTCTCCTCGGCGTCGTCCGCGCGCAGCCCCAGACGCTTGCCGCGGAGCAGCGCCGACACGATCTGCTCGAGCCGGTCCTCGGGGGAGCGCTTCACAGTGGGAACGGCACCTTGGCCGCGGCTCGAAGCGCCCGAAGCTGCATCACCTTGATCGCACCGACGGTCGAGCGCATCTCCGCTGCCACTTCCTTGAGTGAATACCCGTGAAGGAAACGGAGCTCCAGCACGCGCCTGTAATTGTCCGGAAGCTCCTCGAGCACCAGCTGCACCCTCGCAGTCGCGACCTCCGACGGTTGGGCCGGAGGTGGCCCGAGGGCGAGGTCCTCGTGGAGCTCCGCTTCGGACAGGCCCAGCCGCGTGCTCCAGAAGCCTCCGAGCACGGACCTCGCCGTGGCGAAAAGGTAGCCGCGGATCGAGCTGGCGGGAGCGCCCTGGCGGAGGCGCGGGATGGCCTTCATAGCGACCTGCTGGGTGAGGTCCTCGGCGTCGGCTCGGTTCCCGACGCGGGCGTAGATGAAGGCGTAGACCAGCTCGAGCTCATCCAGGGCGATGGTGGTCGCCCTCGAAGCCGCGGGCAGCTCGAGGACGAAATCCGGTTCGGCCGAATCAGGAGGAGGCTCGCCAGGGGTGGTCACCGCTTCAGTGTTACAGGCTCGGGTTACGAGAACCGGGCCGGGCGAGATGCCCGGCCCGGGTCGTGGTCAGGCCTGACGGTGCGCCAACGGGGGGATGCGGCGGCGCCGCCAGACCAGGTAGCCGAGCCCGATCAGGACGAGCACGGGGCCGATCGCGCCGAGCCCGCTGATGAGGTAGTTGATCGTCGCGACGAAGTTGTGGGCGGCGTCGGAGAGCGCCGACGTGAAGCCCCACGTGTCGGCCGGCGAAGACTTGGCGACCACGACGCCCTCGGTGATTTCAACGCTGACCGTGCTGTAGGTCGTGTTGTGGTCGATGTATGAGATCTGACCTTTCAGCTGTTCGATCTGCTGGGTGATCTGGCCCAGCTGCGTCTGCACGGCGATGATGTCCGACACCGATTGCGCCTTGCCGAGCAGGGCGAGCATGGCGTCCCGCTGGGCCTCTTCGTTGGCCAGGCGGGCCTGGAGGTCGACGTACTGGGCGCTCACGTCGGTGCCGCTGATGTGCTCGTTCTGGACCTTTCCCAGCTTGGTCACAGCGTCGATCGTCTCGTCGAACTTGGCGGCGGGCACCATGAAGGTGATGACGCCGCTCCGGATCTGGTCGGTCGGTGTGGACGGGTTGGCCTGGGCGTCCGTGCCGGCGATGTAGCCCTGCTCCTGCTCGACCAGCGCGCGGACCGCCGCCAGCTTCGAGTCAAATGAGCCGGAGTCGACGCTGATCGACAGCTGGGCCTGGCGGATCACCTGGGGGCCCTGGATGGTGGGGACCGCGTCGGTCACGGGCGCCGGCCCGGTCGTGGTCGTCGAAGGCTTGGTCCCGATGATCGCCGGGGCGGGCTGCGCCACGGGCGCGCCTCCGGTGGACGATTGGCCGTTGAAGCCGCCGCCCGTGCTCGTGGAGCGGTCGGCCGTGCTCGAGGCCCCTCCGCAGGCGGCCGCGGCGGCGACGATGGCGAGGATGACGACGAGCTTTCTCATGTGACGGCCTCCAGCGAGATTCATTTGCTTACGAAACGCCGGCCGTCCCGGCACGTAACAATTGAGCCGTGCTTCAGGTACGCAATCTCGCCGTGGACGTCGCCGCCCGCCGGGTGCTGGAAGACGCCAGCTTCTCGGTGGCGCCTGGCGACAAGGTCGGGCTGGTCGGCCGGAACGGCGCCGGCAAGACGAGCCTTTTGAAGGTGCTGGCCGGCGAGGACGATCCCGCCGCCGGCCTGGTGATGCGGAGGGGAACGCTCGGCTACGTGCCTCAGAACCCGCGCCCGAGAGCAGAGGCAGGCCAGCTGGCCCTGAACCACATCCTTTCCGGCCGCGGCCTCGACCGCGCGGCGGCCAGGCTGGCCGAGCTCCATGCAGCCCTCGAGCACGACCACTCTCTGGCCAACGTCGAACGCTTTTCAGAAGCTGAAGAGCGCTACCGGCTGGACGGCGGCTACTCGAGCGAGGCCGACGCCAGGCGCATCGCGATGGGCCTCGGGCTGAAGCCGGACCGGGTGGACATGCCTCTCAGCGTGCTGTCCGGAGGCGAAAGGCGAAGGGTTGAGATCTCGCGGGTGCTGTTCGCCGACGCTGACGTGCTGCTCCTGGACGAGCCCACCAACCACCTCGACAGCGACGCCAAGGCGTGGCTGATGGACTTCCTGCGCGACCACCGCGCGGCGGTGATCGTCGTGAGCCACGACCTGAAGCTGCTCGACTCGGCGATCTCCCGAGTGCTGCACATCGACGCCGGACGGATGGTGGAGTATCGAGGCAATTACACCCAATACCTTCAGTCCCGCGAGCGCGAGGAGAAGCGCCTCACCTCGCTCGCCCAGAGGCAGGAGTCGGAGATCACGCGCCTCAGCCTGCTGGCCGAGGTCATGCGGCGCCAGACCGCAAAACGAGCCAGGACCGCCAAGTCGATCTTCAAAAGGGTCGACCGCCTCAAAGCCGAGCGCGTGTCGGCCCCGCGGCGCGAGCGAAAGGTCAAGGTGAGCTTCCCACCTCCTCCACACAGCGGACGCGTGGTCCTGACCGCGGACCACCTGTCCAAGAGCTATGGCGGACCTGTCGTTTTCAAGGACGTCTCGTTCGAGATCGAGCGCGGGCCGCGCCTGTTGGTGATGGGGCTGAACGGCGCCGGCAAGACGAGCCTGCTCAGGATTCTCGCCGGTCAGAGCGATCCGAACAGCGGCTCGTTCAAGCTCGGTCACGGCGCGCTTCTCGGCTACTACGCCCAGGAGCACGAAGGCATCAAGCCGGGCAAGGCGGTGCTGGCACACATGCGCGACCAGTCCGACGCCGACGAGCCGGCGCTCCGGGCCCTGCTCGGGATGTTCAGCCTGAGCGGGGACATCGCTCGCCAGGACGCCGGGACGCTGTCAGGCGGCGAGAAGACGAAGCTTGCGCTGGCCCAGCTCGTGGCGGGCCGCCACAACCTCCTTCTCCTCGACGAGCCGACCAACAACCTCGATCCGCCGTCGCGCACCGGCGTGGCGCACGCATTGGCGGCGTGGCCGGGCACGATGCTGATCGTGAGCCACGACGCGGAGTTCGTGGAGGCGCTCCGGCCGGGCCGCGTCCTCTTCATGCCCGAGGGGCGCCTCGACTACTGGGAGGAGGACCTGCTCGACGTCGTCTCGCTCGCCTGACGCACAATTTCGACGATGAGCATCGAGGCGCGGGACGTCGTGATGCCGGATCTCCAGGGCGCCGAGGAGATCACGGTCGGGTCGTGGACCAAGAAGCAAGGTGATCAGGTCTCGGAGGGCGAGACCCTCATGGAGGCCCATACCGACAAGGTCAATGCGGAGATCCCGTCTCCGCTGACAGGCGTCGTGGACGAGCTGCTCGTCGAAGTCGGAGACCCGGTCAAGCCGGGTCAGACGATCGCTAGGATCTCGCCGGCGTAGGCGCCGAATCCGATCGGCCGCGCACATACCAGACGATGACCACGATGGCGACGACCAGGGCGATGGCGATCGCCCCCTTCTGAAGAGGCCCGCTGATGCGGTCGTAGTTCTTGCCGAGCTGGTAGCCGACGATCGCCAGCGCGGCGCACCAGGGGAGCGCCCCGACGAAGGTCAGCACCGAGAACCTGACGAGCTCGACGCGCGCGAGGCCGGCAGGAAACGAGATGTAGGTGCGGACGACCGGCAGGACCCGCCCGATGAGCACCGCGGCCAGCCCGTAGCGCTGAAACCATCCGTCGGCGAGCTCCAGGTGGTGACGCCGTATGCCGAGGTAGCGGCCGGGCCCGAGCAGGAGCGGCTCGCCGAAACGAGCCGCGATGCCGTAGGCGATCAACGAGCCGACCAGGTTGGCGACCGCACCCACCACGATCGCCGCCACAAGATTCATGTGCCCCGTCGCGGCCAGCAGCCCGCCGGTGGGCATGATGACCTCGCTCGGGAACGGAAGGCCGCAGCTCTCCGCCACCATCAATACAAAGATGGCGACCAATCCGTACGTGGCGACCGCGTTGCTGAGGGCGCTGGTCAAGCCGGGGTTCTGAAAGCGACCGTCAGGATCACTTGTTCTCGCGGAACGGCTCGAGGTGGGCGATATCCGACTCATCGAGGCGAGCGAAGAGCGCCATGTCGTCGGACCGGGCTATGAAGCGCGCCGGCAGCACGACGTCCTGCTTGAAGAAGCCGTCGGGGCGAATCACCACGCCGATCATCGCGCCCTGGTCGAAAAGCACGTCCTGCACCCGGCCCAGGCGGTGACCGGTCTGCCCGAGCATCACGTTCTCGCTTTTTTCGATCTCGATCTCGCTCGCCGGCTTGTTCGCGACCTGTTCGCTGTTGGGCAGTCCGAGGGCGCCCCCGAGCACCTCGCCCTCTCTCAAAACGGAGGCTTCGAGCGACACCGGGTTGAAGCGGTAGCTCAGGTACGGCGGTAACGAGCGCAGGTCGGCTCGGGAGAGTGCAAGGGTGACCAGGTCGCGAGTCGCCGACACGACCGAAGCGATGGGAACCATCACCTCGTCAGTGATGAAAAGCCTCTCCGCCGCGAGCAGCTTGCCCACGGTGCTCGATTCGTCCTGGACCACCACGGCGCGGGGGACCAACCCGTCCCTGTCGACGAGCACGCTGACGAGCGTCCCCGCTCTTTCCCCATCCCGCGCCACGACGTCCGCGCCAAGGCGAAAGTCGGAAAGCTCAGCCATCGCCTCGAATTATCCGGCACCGGCCGGTCGGGGCTCTCCCGATCGGCCGGTGACTCGTTGCAATGTCAGGTGGGAACGATCCTTCCAGGCTGTGCGGTCGGGACCGATGGCGTGGCGCGCACAAGCTTCGTACCGTCCGGGCCGGCGAGCAGGTAGACGATCATCATCACGAGCCCGAACACGTGCCCGATCAGGCCTAGCACGAGGAGCAGGACGAACCAAGCCTTCTCGGGCAGGCGCCACGTGTTGACCAGGGCGCCGATCCAGGCGATGAACTGGGAGATCATGCCCACGAAGGCGACCACTCCTCCAAAGACCGTGAAGGCCACCGCCGACCAGAAGGTCGGGTCGTAGCTGGGCACGAAGTTGTAATTCTTACCGTCGCCCGTCGACGTGAAGGTGCCGCCGAACGCGAGCATCACGGCGACGCTGATCCCCGCGACGATGAAGCCGCCGGCGATCCCGGCAAGACCTCCCCACCACAGCTTCCCGATTGTCGACTTTGTCATCTCAGCCTCCCCCGGCCTAGGCCATGGCCACGGCCGCAACCTCGTGGGCGATACCCTGCGCCCACGCATCGATCTCCTTCCAGTCCCTGAAGTCACCCTCGATAAGGAGCTTCTCGCTCGCCGGAACCAGCGACATCAGCCTGTGCGCACCGGTGAGCTTGGCTCGATCCAGCGCGCCGAAGAAGACCCGCTGGTCCCGGGGTTTCAGGCCGGCGAACTCGGTGAACTCCTTGGGCGCTGCCGCGGTCTTCACGTCGCGGCCCTTCGCGTCGACGGTCGCGGTTCCAACCGGGCCGGCGCTGAACATCCAGACCGGCATGCCCGACAGAATCTGCCGGTGACGCCGCACGAACTCCGCGGCCTCCTTCATCCACGATCCGACAAAGGCGGCGCTTCCGATCACGAAAGCGTCGTACCGGTGGAGGTCGCGAGCCTCCTTGACGGGCTCAACGTCGACGTCGATGCCCTGAGCCACGAGCGTCGCCGCTATCCGCTCCGCGATCACCTCTGTGGATCCGTACCGGCTGGCGTATGCAACCAAAATTCGCATCTACATCACCTCACGAAACCATCCTGGTGCCATTCCTGACCAAAAGGCAGGGCGGAAGGGCCCTCCGGAAATGGGCCCTTGGTCGCCCGAGCGGCGCCGCCTCAGGGCCGGGCGGAACCAGTCCTCGGACAGGAGTTAGGCGACTGGAACCAATATGGGCCGACGGGAACATCCTGGGAATGCGGAAATCCGAGCACCGAATAGAGCACGGTGATGCGGTCGATTCCCAGATAACCACCGGGTCCGCTGTCTTCGCAGTGGCTCATGAACAGGTGGACGGCGACCGCGCCGAGACGTCCGGGACTCAGCTGGAATGGATGAAAGCTCTGAGCCGAGAACGTTGCCGCTTCGTTGATCTCGCAGCATGGCCACGGCCCGGCCATGACGGCAGCGCGTGGATCCGCCACCGAGACGAGGCCGACCCAATATTCCGGCGATGTCTCCACCCCCGTCACGGTGAGGGCGAACGGTCCGTTGTTGTAGAGGTCCTTGACCAGCGTCGCGTTGGCGCCGTCGACGTAAGTCAAGGCGGCCAAAGGCGTGTAGACGAGCGGCCCGAAGTCGATCGTCGAAGAAGCGATCCGGGCCTCACCGGCCGCAGGATTGAGTTGCTCGTCAGCCGGTGCAAGTGGTTGGAGGTAAACGGCAAAGTATCCGTAAGCTCCCGCCAAGAGCACCAACGCTGCCATGGCGATCCAGGTTCGTCGGGAGATCGTCGACAGAGGCGAGCCCGCGGTCACGACGGCCATGGTGATCTGGGTCGATCCTAGCCCATTACTCGCCGGCAGAAGGGAACCGGCCGCCGATCCAGTGACGAATCAGCGGCCGAATATCAGGGGCAAAATCCGCTGCCCCTACCGTCGCAGCACCGAGGCAACCGATCGAGGGTCGAAAGCCCCACGATTCGTGGGACTGACTTAACAGTCCAGCCGTTATAGGGCACCCTCGAAGACGCCGCTCACCCCAAGTGACCGAATCAGGGTCAACCCATTCGCGCTGTAAAGGGAGATGTCGCCGCCGGATAGCGTCGCCATCACCACGATGGCGGCGTTGAGCCAACCGAGGGCGACCAGATCAGCTGACCCGCTGAGCCGCGACGCGGAGGCGGCCCCGGTGCGCGTCAGTACGAAGCCCTGGACGGCGATCGCGTTGCCATCCGGCGACAACCAGGGCCCTGAGGCTCCATACTGCGTCGGCTGTGACGCCTGCCAGAGCACGTTCCCGCTTGCGTCGCGAACGCTGAAAGCGGGATTGGCGAGCGTCCCGCAGACCACGGTCCCATCAGCGATCTCGTCGACCGCGAGGCAGTCGGATCCACCGATTCGGTCCAGGTGCGTGCCGTCGGCCGCCAGATGAATCAGCGCAGCCCCTCCCAGGTCGGAGCCGAAGAAATGTGCCGAGAGGGGCTGGGCCTGTGCGCCAAGGCCGGTGTTCAACGTGGCGAGAGGCCCCTTGCTGTCCCAGCCCACGATCTCGGTGGGCTTTGGATAAGCGGTACCAAGGTCCTTCTGCAGGGTGGTTGACGTGGCCCCGCCCGCATCCGCCGTTTCGAGCGAAAGGGACCAATGGCCGCCATCAACGAACAGCGGGTCCTGAATCGTTTGGGGTGGAGGAACATGCAGCGGTGGGGTGCTGAGAACGATCGCCATGAGATGGGCGCCGTCAGGACTGACCGCATATGACAGCTCCTGCTGCGAGTTGGTGAGCGGAAACTTCGCGACCATCGATACCGTTCCGTCGGGTGTGAGCCTGCGGATCTGACCCGTGTTGTCGGCGAAATAAGCTGCGCCGGCCGCTGTCCGCACCGGAGACTGCAGCAGGGCGGCCGCGTTGCCGATCATCGGAGCCGGGGGCGGCTGGAACGTGGTCTGGGCGTGGACGTGGCCCGTGCTGTCGACGATCTCGAGGCTCGTGGGAGTGCCGGGCGAGCTGTTGACCAGCTGCGGACCGGGCAATCCACTCGCGATCACGAAAAGCGAATTGGATGCGGCACTGGGAAGCGCAGATGCATGGGGAGTGGGTGAGTTGGCGGATGGGTGGTTCGGCTGGCTGGATCCGCAGGCCGACAGCGTCAGAATCGCGGCGAGCGCCGCGACCCTCAACCCGAGCCGGTGCAATTCAAAAGGCATCCGAATCCCCACTCTGGCTTAACGCTCGAGGCTACGCCGATTCGGGGGCGATGAGCTGTCAGTTAGCCCGTCGCGGTTGCGCCTCCATGAACTTCTTCAAGCCTGTCCAGACGGCCAATTCCTGGCGCTCGCCCATTCGACGCACGATCGGCCCGAGGAGCTTGATGAAGCCACGAGGTTCGATGTTCCAAAGCCATTTCATCTTCGTGCTCTGTCCCTGCGCCTCGAAAAGAAGGGTTCCTTTGATGTCCATGTTGGGAATGTGGGTCGTGCTCGCGAGTCGGCGCGGTCGATCGAATTCGGTGAACTCGATGGTCATGTCGGCCGCGCGGACGCCCGTCATCACGGAGTGAAACCTGCTGCCCAGCCCGATCGGCTCCTGAGTCACCATCTCGGCGAGGGTCATTTGTGGGTTGTACTTAGGCTCGTTGCGCTCGTCCGCGACAAAGTCGAAGACCTCGTCGATTGGCCTGTTGATAAGGATGTCGCCCTGCACAAGCATGTCTCCAAACTCCCTCGCCCCCACTCTCACCCTCAAGCCACCTGCGATGCAGAGGCAAACGACCCTGGCAGATGGGGCCGGCCCTCAGTGAGGAATATGCAGGGCTATCTCCCTCGTGGCTGGGGGAGTGGGCCCGGATGGATTCGAACCATCGACCAGCCGATTATGAGGCCCGCCACTGACGTCTCAGAAAGTGTCAGGGAGTGTCAGGCGTACTCAACAGGCTCGACCGACAGGTCGTTTTTGTGTCACAGAGTGTCCTGGAGTGTCACGGCGCTGTTGTCAAAACTGTTGTCAAAACCGACACGCTGAGATTCGCCCACGGCGGCGCGCATGCCGGCGCCAAAATCTCACAAGAATTTACTTGCTGTGTCACAGAGTGTCAGGACGTGTCCTGGCGTCTCAGCGAGTCTCAGGCCGTGTCACGCTCCACATCGCGCAGTCGTTTCGATGGGTTGCCAACGTCCAAAACTGCGGATACCGTGCGTCGCATGGTGCACGGTTTTCGCGAAGTCCAGAAAGTTGCGGCCGACGCCGGCGAAAGCTGGATGTCGGCTCGGCGCGCAGCGGCCTGGCACGGAACGCGTAACACCGTGCCTTCCAGGGCGTTTGCAGCGGTTTCTGCGAGTGCTGGTTGTGGCTACCCATCGAAGATCGAAGGGCCGCGATGAGCGCCGGGCGCCGTGGCAACGGCGAGGGAACGATCCTGAAGCGAGCTGACGGACGCTGGGTCGCGGCAATCATCTTCGATGGCTATCGACGGAAGTGGATCTACGGCAAGACGCGCCGTGACGTTTCCGACCGCTTGAGGAAGATCAGGAGCGACGTCGCCGAGGGCCGGCCAGTCATGAATGAGCGACTCACGATGTCGGAGTACTTAAATCGCTGGCTGTACGAGGTCGCCAAGCAGAACACCCGGCCAATGACGTGGCGAGGTTACGAGCACCTCGTTCGGCTTCACATCCTCCCCACCCTCGGCCGGGTGCGGCTGGCCAAGCTCACCCCACAGCATGTCCACTCGCTGGTCACG
>JBIOJB010000026.1:0-30445 GCA_044450465.1 Candidatus Dormibacterales bacterium
CCCCATACCAGCCGGACTAGAGCGATGAGCGCACAGCCTCGCCACGCCCGCGCGGTCGTCATCGGCAGCGGAATCGTCGGCAACAGCGTCGCCTACCATCTCACCCGCCTCGGCTGGCGCGACGTCGTGCTCCTCGACAAGGGCCCGTTGCCCAACCCGGGCGGCTCGACCGGTCACGCCTCCAACTTCATCTACCTGGTCGACCATTCGAAGGAGATGACAGCGCTGACGGTCGAGAGCGTCCGCCAGTACAGGGAGATGGGCGTCTTCACCGAATCAGGCGGGATCGAGGTGGCCCGAAACGCGGAACGCATGCAGGAGCTCAAGCGGCGGATGGTGTCGGCCGCGGCCTGGGGCATCGAACCTGTTTCGCTGGTCACGCCGGCGGAGGTCAAAAAACTCGTGCCGTACATCGACGAGTCCGTGATCCTCGGCGGCTTCTACACGCCGGGTGTGGGGGTGGTCGACTCGCTCCGCGCCGGCACGCTCATGCGAGAGCGTGGCCAGGCGGCCGGAGCGCTCGTGGTCCTGCCCAAGACGGAGGTGGTCGGCATCGACGTCGAGCACGGAAGGGTCAAGCGCGTGCGAACCACGGCCGGCGACATCGAGGCTGAGACGGTGGTGATCACGTCCGGCATCTGGAGCCCGAAGCTCGCTCGCATGGCCGGCACCCACATCCCGCTCACTCCCGCCGTGCACCAGATGATCGACGTCGGCCCGGTGCCGAGGTTCAAGGGCGCCAAGGGCGACATCGAGCACCCGATTGTTCGCGACATGGACACCAACATGTACGAGCGACAGGCGGGCGGCGACCTCGAGATCGGCTCGTACGCTCACCGGCCGATCCTGTACGACCCCGAGGACATCCCACCCATCGAGCAGGCGCCGCTGTCGCCGACCGAGTTTCCGTTTACGCAGAAGGATTTCGAGCCGCAGATGCAGCACGCGCTCGAGCTCATGCCGGAGATCGTCGGAGACGAGTCGGTCGGGGTGAAGTACGCGATCAACGGCATCCTCTCGCTCACACCGGACGGAATGCCCATCCTCGGTGAGTCGCCCGACGTGAAGGGGCTCTGGTCGGCGGCCGCGGTTTGGGTCAAGGAGGGCCCTGGAACGGGCAAGGCGCTGGCGGAGTGGATGGTCCACGGCGAGTCCGAGATCGATCTTCACTCCTCAGACATCGCGCGGTTCCACGAGCACCAGAAGACGCGCGCGCACGTGCGCGCGCGCGCGTCGGAAGGCTTCAACAAGACCTACGGGGTCGTGCATCCCAGCGAGCAGTGGGCGTCCAATCGCAACGTTCGCCTCGCGCCCTTCAACGAACGCGAGCGTGCTCTGGGCGCGGTCTTCTTCGAGGCGGCGGGCTGGGAGCGACCGCAGTGGTACGAGTCCAACGCGCCGCTGCTGGATGAATATGGGGACCGCGTCAACCGCCGCACCTCCGAGTGGGAGAGCCGTTGGTGGTCACCGATCATCAACGCCGAGCACCTCGCCATGCGCGAGCGGGCGGGCCTGTTCGACCTGTCGGCCTTCACCATCTTCGACGTCGTCGGCCGCGACGCGCTGCCTGCCGTGCAACAGGTGGCGCTGCGCCAGATGGACGTGCCGGTCGGTCGCGTCGTCTACACGCCCGTACTCAGCCCGAGCGGCGGATTCAAGTCGGACCTGACGATCATGCGGCTCGGCGAGGACCGGTTCCGAGTCGTCACCGGTGGAGCCACCGGAATGTCTGATCGGAAGTGGTTCCGGGATCACCTCCCGGAAAGCGGCACGGCGCAGATCGCCGATCTGACCCCTGCCATGACAACCATCGGGCTCTGGGGTCCCCGCTCGCGCGACATCCTCTCGGCGGTCACGTCTGATGACGTCTCCAACGTAGGGTTCAAGTTCGGCACCTGCCGGATGATCGAGATCGGCACCATCCGCGTGCTGGCGTCTCGAATCTCGTATGTCGGCGATCTCGGATGGGAGCTCTATGTCTCGATCGAGCAGGGCATGAAGCTCTGGGACATGCTGTGGGAAGCCGGGCAGCCCCATCGCCTTGTGGCGTGCGGCATCGGCGTCTACGGCACCACCGGACGGCTCGAGAAGTGCTATCGAGCCCACGGCACCGAGCTCGAGACCGAGTACAACGTGGTCGAGGCCGGCATGTCGGCGCCCAGGGTCAAGGACGAGGCGTTCGTCGGGAAGGAGGCTCACCTCCGCCACCGCGATGAGGAGCCTGCGGCGATCCTGTGCACATTGACGGTGGACGACCACCGCTCGAAGACCGGCGAGAAGCGCTACATGCTGGGGCGCGAACCCATCCTCACCCGGGACGGAAAACGGATCGTCGATCGCCGTGGCAGAGGCTCATACGTGACGAGCGCCGGAGCGGGCCCGTCGGTCGGCAAGCACATCCTGATGGCCTATCTGCCGCCCGAGCTCGCCGCGGTGGGAAACCAGCTGGCCGTCCAGTACATGGGCGAGCGCTACCCGGTGACGGTCGCGGTCGCCGGCCCAACGCCCCTCTTCGATCCCGAGAACACTCGCATCCGCTCCTAGAAGATGCGGGTCGCGGTCTGCGTCAAACGGGTTCCGATCACGGGGGGGCGAATCGTGCTCACGGACGACGCGCGCGCGATCAACACACAGCACCTCGGCTTCACGATCAGCCCTCACGAGGAGTGCGGCGTCGAAGAGGCAGTGCGCCTGATCGAGGCGAACGGGGGCGAATCCGTCGTCATCACCCTGGGCCCGTCCGAGTCGGTGGAACAGCTGCGCGACGCGATGGCGCTGGGCATCGATCGGGCGATCCATCTGCAGACCGACGGCAGGGAGTGGGACGGCGAGGCGACCGCGGCGGCGCTGGCCGGCGCGATCCGCGCCGACGAGGCCGCCTCCGGACCATTCGACATCGTCTTCCTCGGAAACGAGTCCGCCGACTCAGGTGGGTTCCAGGTCGGGATCCGCGTCGCCTACTCGCTTGGCCGGCCCTGCGTCACCGGGTTGAAGAAGGTGACCCTCGAAGGGCCGTCAGTGCGATGCGAGCAAGAGGTCGAGGGCGGCCGGGACGTGTATTTGGTGCCGCGACCGGCCGTCCTCACAGTCAAGGAAGGCTTGAACCTGCCCCGCTACCCCTCGGTGCCGGGCCGGATGAGGGCGGGTCGCAAACCCGTCGCCACCAGCACGCCCGATCGCCCGGATCCGCGTCTGGAGCTCGTGCGGATGGTGGTGCCCGAGGGGCAGGGCAGGCGCGCCGAATCGCTCGGCGTCGGGGCCGCCGCCGCGCCGGCGGTGGTCGAGATGCTGCGCAAGTCGGGGGTGCTTGAAACGGCATGACCGTGCTGGCCCTGATCGAGCACGCTGACGGAATGCCGGGCCCACCATCGCTGCAGGCGGTGACGGCCGCGCGCAGATTTGCCGCGGGAGAACCCGTCCACGCGCTGGTCGTCGCCGGGGCCCCTGGCTCGGAGCCGGCCCACAATCAGATCCTCGGCGTGGTCGAAGCGCTGGGTCACTACGGTGTTGAGACAGTCCACGTGGCGGAGCACGAGAGCCTCGATGCGTTCGCGCCCGAGGCGTGGGCTGCGATCCTGGGCCAGCTGGCGGATCGCATTGGCGCCGCCGCCGTCTTCGCGGCGGGCACCGAGCGCGGCGATGAGGTCATGGCGAGAGTCGGAGCCCGGAACCAGCTGCCGGTGGCGTCGAACTGCTTGGCGGTTGCTTCCGGCGACCCGGTCATCGTGACCCGCCTGCGATGGGGAGGGAGCCTGCTCGAAGAGGCGCGTCTGCACAGTCCGCGGCCCTTGATCACGGTCGCGCCGCACACCGTGCCGATCGAATCCGCGCCCACTGAGACGAAGATCGACAGGTTCGCGCCTCAGCTGAAGGAGAAGGAGCTCGAGGTGCGCGTCCTCGACCATGTCGGCACCGCGGGCGGGGGGGTCTCGCTAGCCGATGCAAAGGTGGTTGTCAGCGGGGGCCGAGGCGTCGGCTCGAAAGAGGGCTTCGCCATCATCGAGGAGCTGGCCGGCCTTCTTGGCGCTGCGATCGGGTGCTCGCGGGCGGTGACCAGCGCGGGGTGGCGGCCGCACACCGACCAGGTTGGCCAGACGGGGATCAAGGTCGCGCCCGACGTCTACATCGCGTGCGGCATCAGCGGAGCAACGCAGCACATGGCCGGGTGCAAGGGCGCCAAGCGAATCCTCGCCATCAACTCCGATCCGCAGGCACCGATGATGCTCAATGCGGACTACACGGTGGTGGGGGATTTGAAGGAGATCGTGCCCGCGATCTCGGCCGAGATCCGCAAACTGAAATGACCGCCGTTTACGCGGTCGCCCTCACCCTGGCCCTGCTTGTCGCCGGAGGCCTGTTCGGCCGCCGCGCCCTGCTGCTCTGGAAACTGATCCGTTCCGGCAAGCCGGCCGCCCGCACCGCCAATTTTCCGGCCCGCATCAAAGCCGAGGCCGTGGTGGTCATCGGCCAGAGCAAGCTGCTGCAGCGGCTGGGACCCGGCCTCATGCATGCGGCCATCTTCTGGGGCTTCCTGGTGCTTCTTCCCACGATCCTGATCGCGATGATCGGAGCGGTCGACCCGCACGCGACCCTACCCTGGCTCGGCTCGCAGGGCTGGTACGCGCTGCTGGTCGATCTCTTCGCCCTCGCCGTGCTGGTCGGCGTCATCGCCGCGGTCGCCATCCGCAAGGTGCAGCGGCCGGCTCGTTTCAAGGGCAGCCACCGCGGCGAGGCTGACCTCATCCTCGGGCTGATCGCGGGCATCGTCGTGACCCTGTTCCTCTGGCACGCCTCCCAGATCGCGCTGAAGCTGAACGACTACCCGGCGAGCTGGGCGCTGATCTCGAGCCGCCTGGCCACGCTCTTGAGCGGCCCTGCCGTCCCTTACCTGGAGCGCGTGGCCGTCTGGGCCCACGTGCTGATCATCCTTGGCTTTCTCGTCTACCTGCCGTACTCCAAGCACCTTCACATCATGGTGGCCGCCATCAACGTGTTCTTCGGCCGCACCGGCGCCCGCGGACGGCTGGAGCCGGTCGCATTCGAGAAGCCGGAGGAAGAGGTGCGCTTCGGGTCGGCGCGAGTCCCCGACATGACCTGGAAGCAGATGCTCGACACGATGTCTTGCACCGAGTGCGGCCGGTGCCAGGATGTCTGCCCGGCCTATGCCACCGGCAAGGCCCTCTCGCCAAAGCTCCTGATCATGGCGATGCGAGACCAGCTGCTGTCAGAGGGACCGAAAGCGCTCGCTGGGGGCGGGTACACGCCGCCCCCCATCGTCCCCAACGCGGTCGCCGACGACATCGTCTGGGACTGCGTCACGTGCGGCGCCTGCGTCCGGGAGTGCCCGGTCGGCATCGAGCACATCGACCACGTCATCGACCTGCGGCGAAATCTCGTGATGGTCGAGTCGAGGTTTCCCGAAGAGGCGGGAACGATGCTTCGTGACGTCGACCGGTCGTCCAACCCCTGGGGCAAGCCTCAGGCCGATCGCGCTCAATGGGCGGAGGGGCTGGGCGTTCGAGTGCTGCAGCCGGGTGAGCCGGCTCCCGATGTCCTGTTCTGGGTCGGCTGCGCGCCCGCGTTCGACGAACGAGCCCGCCAGGGTGCCGTCTCCACGGCCAAGCTCATGCTGGAGGCGAAGGTCGACTTCGCCATCCTGGGCCCCCGCGAGGCTTGCACCGGCGATCCCGCGCGCCGGATGGGCGACGAGTACACCTTTCAGCGGCTCGCCGGCCAGAACGTGGCGACGCTGAACGAGACCAAGCCAAAGCGAATCGTCACGACCTGCCCTCACTGCTTCAACAGCCTCTCCAACGAGTATCCCGACTTCGGGGGCAGCTACGAGGTGGTGCACCACACCGAGTTCCTGGCGGAGCTCGTGCGCGAGGGCCGGCTCAAGACCGCGGCGGGCGACCGAACGATCACCTACCACGACTCCTGCTACCTGGCCCGGCACAACGAGGTCCGTTCTCAGCCGCGCGAGCTGGTGGCCGCGGTCGGCCGAGGCGTTGAGATGGAGCGCAACCGCGAGCGGACCTTCTGCTGTGGGGCCGGCGGGGCGAGGATGTGGATGGAGGAGAAGCGCGGCCGCCCCATCAACCAGGAGCGGGTTCGCCAGGCGGTCGAGACCGGAGCCGAGACACTCGCCGTGGCATGCCCCTTCTGCACCGTGATGCTGGACGACGGCGTGCGTGAGACCGGCGCCAAGCTCCAGGTGATCGACTTGGCGACCCTGCTGCACGAGGCGGTGGAGCGGAAAAAGGCGACCGACCCCCAGGTCTAGGACAGGCCGACGATCTCTCCGTTCTCATCGATGTCGATGCTCGCCGCGATCGGCGTCGTCGGCAGGCCCGGCATGGTGCGCATCTCCCCGCAGATCGGGTAGATGAAGCCGGCGCCGACGGACGCTCTGACCTCTCGCACCGGCAGCACCCAGTCCCTCGGCGCGCCCTTGAGCTTGGGGTCCGACGAGATCGAGAGGTGGGTCTTGGCGATGCAGACGGGCAGGTTCCCGAAACCGCTGGCCTCGTAGGCGTCGATCTGCCTCGCCGCGAGCGCGTCGTACTCGACGCCCTTGGCGCCGTAGACCTGCGTGGCCACCGTCTCGATCTTCTGCCGCAGCGTGGCGGTGTCGGGGTACAGCAGCTTGAACGTGCTCGGCTCGTCGGCAGCCGCCGCGACCATCTCCGCCAGCTCCACCGCCCCCTTGCCACCGTCGGCGAAGTTGGTGCAGACAGCGGAACGCACGCCCAGCTGCTCTGCCAGCTCCCGCACGGCGAGGTGCTCTGAGGGGTGGTCGCCCGGAAACGAGTTGATCGCGACGACGGGCGTGACGCCGTGGATCTTTATGTTCTCGACCTGCTTGCGCAGGTTGGCCGCGCCGGCGAGCACGTCGTCGGGGTTCTCCTTCAACAGCTCCGGCGGCAGCGGCTTGCCGGCGACGATCCGGTACTTGCCAGAGTGGACCTTCAGAGCCCTGACGGTGGCGACCACGACCGCCGCGTCGGGCGCGAGGCCGGAGGTGCGGCACTTGATGTTGAAGAATCGCTCGGCGCCCATGTCCGCGCCGAAGCCCGCCTCGGTGACGAGGAAGTCACCGGACTGGATGCCGATGCGGTCGGCGAGTACCGAGGAGGCGCCGTTGGCGATGTTGCCGAAGGGACCGGCGTGCACGAGCACCGGCGTGTTCTCGAGGGTCTGCAGCAGATTTGGCTTGATGGCGTCGCGCATGATCACCGTCATCGCGCCGCCGGCCTTGAGGTAGTCGGCGGTGATCGGCTTTCCATCCCTGGCGAGGCCGATGACCATGCGGCCCAGGCGCTGGCGCATGTCCTGGAGCGAGGTCGACAGCGCCAGCACCGCCATGACCTCGGACGCGGCCGTGATGTCGAATCCGGTCTGGCGCGTCACGCCGTCTTCAGGAGTTCCAAGTCCGACCACGATGCTTCGCAGGACGCGGTCGCTCACGTCGAGAACCCGGCGCCAGGTGATGCTGTGCAGGTCGATCGGAAAGTCGCGCAGGCTGTGATGAATGTGGTTGTCGATCATCGCGGCGAGCAGGTTGTGCGCCGCCGTGACGGCGTGGAAATCTCCCGTCAGGTGCAGGTTAAGCCTTTCCATCGGGACGACCTGGCTGTAACCACCGCCGGCGGCGCCGCCCTTGATCCCGAAGGTCGGGCCCATGGACGGCTGCCGGATCGCGATCGTGGCCCGCTTCCCGATGTGGCCGAGCGCGTCTCCGAGCCCGACGGTCGTGGTGGTCTTGCCCTCGCCTAGCGGGGTCGGTGTGATCGCCGAAACCACGACGTACTTCGCCTTCGGCCGGTCCTTCAGCTCGTCGATCGCCTCGAGCTTGATCTTGGCCACGTCGCTGCCGTACGCCTCCAGCAGGCGAGGCTCCACTCCCATCCGCGCTGCGATGTCCGTCATCGGCAGAAGGCGCGCCTTGCGGGCAATGCTCAGGTCGGTTGGAAAGGTGACGGCCATGCTTCCTCCTATTGCTCGAGGCGCGCCAGCATCTCCTGGCGCCAGCGCTCGGTGGGCTCTATCTCGTTGAATGTGAACACGTGCAGTCCGGCGACCCGGCGATCGGGAGCCGCCAGCTCTGGGAGCAACGCGCTCGCGAAGCGTCCGGGATCGTATCCGCCCGGCCGCAGTGTCCGCAAGAGCCAGTTGGAGTGTCCGCGCAGGAATCTCGCGGACTCGGTGATGCCGATCTTGGTCGAAACACGCAGCAGGCGGGCCGGGTCGGCGACACCCGCCATGCCGATGTAGATCGGCATCTCGACCTTGCGCCGGCGCACGCGACCCACCCATCTCTTGACGAGCTGGGTGTCGAAGCAGAGGTTGCTCACGATGTAGGTGGCGATGCGGCGCTTGTCCCACATGGCCTGGATCGTGAGGTCGTCGTCGATGAAGCTGTGACTTTCCGGGTACCCGGTGACGCCGATCTCGCTGAGGTGGTGGTCGCGGCCGATGGCGCTGAGCAGCGAGACAGAGTCGGGAAACTCTCCAGCAGGTTCGTCAGCGTCGCCCGCGACTACGAAGATGTCGCGTCCGCCCATCGCGTCCACGGCGGCGAGGATCTCCCGCAGGTGCGAGGAGTCGCGCACCAGGCGAGCCGAGACGTGCGGCACGACGCTGTAGCCGTGCCCGGCGAGGCTCTCGGCCAGGGCGAGCGTGGCGCCCATGCCACGGCGAGGCGAGGCGGTGATCGTCACCTTGACGTCTTTGGGAACGTGAGCGAGGACGAGGTCTTCAGCGTCCTCTGTCGGCAGCACCTCGTATCGCGGGGCTCTCAGAAACGCGGCCAGAGCGGAGGTCAAAACGGCCGCCTGAGAAGCAGGATCACGTTGCGATCCTCAACATCCCCCTGGTGCCACGTGTCGAAGCCGCGAAAGGGCACGTTGGCGGCAAGCTCCCGATGCAGCCCGGCCAACTCGCCGCCAGAGTGATCAAGCATCGTGCAGCCGATCGCAAGGTTCCCGCCAGGCAGGTTGAACATCTCCACGAGTCGCGCCTGACACGGCCAGTCGACTATCGAGCTCGTGGTCACCTCCCAGAAGCCCTGCCCGCCTCTGGGGTCTGGCCTCGGGGTGATGTGGTTGGCGTGAATATGGCCGTTGAGCCACAGGACGACGTTTTGAAAGCGGTGAAGGATGTCGAGCAGCTCATCCCCGCCTCGCACGCCTCGTGGGTTGGTCAGCGTGTCGAGACCATGATGTGAGAGCACCACAACCAGGCGGTCCTCGTTGGAGGTGCGCACCGTAGCGCCGTCTCTGCCCGTGTATGCGGAGTGCACCGCCTCGAGCTGGTCTTCCAGCCAGGCCAGCTGCGCGGCGTCGACGTTGCCGTCAGCCCCGCCGGCTCCGCACACGGTGTCGAGCGTGATGAACCTGACCCGCGGCGTGTCGTGAACGTAGTAGGCGGTCCCGTGTTCGAGGTTGGCCTCGGTGAAACCGTGCCCACCCCCTGCCAGGTAGGTCGCGACCAGATCGCGGCGGTTGATCGGCCGGCGCTCGGGATCGGCGCTGACGTGAAACGCAGGGCCTGTCATGAAAGCCTCGGGACTTCGGATGAACAGCTCGACGGCCGTGTCTGCGTCGATACCTTCCGGGAGAGCGAACGCCTTGCGAGAGCCGGCCATGCCCTGGGTCAGGCCGGCCGTCACCATGCCGACCCCCTGACACACCTCCTCGTGGTTGCCGTAGCAGCCCAGCCAAGGCAGCTTCAGCCCTTCGACCTGGAACTGCTGCATCGCCATCTCTAGCAACCCCGGGACATAGGGAAATCCAAAACCACTCTGAAAGATGTCGCCCTCCGGCGCTCCATCAGGCTTCCAGTAGAAGTCGCCCGGCCAGGTCGTGGCCTGCACGCCCTCATATCCGAGGACGCCTGAGTCAGGACGAACCGCGCCACCGTCCATCAACGCGAGGAAGTTCCTCAGCTCGTTGCGCTGCGTGTTGTCGACGGAGTCGCCGGTCATGACCAGAAGCTCAAGCGGGGCCCGGGTCAGGGGACCCTCGCCCAACCGGTTGATCGTCTGGATCATCGAGTCGATGGCGTGTGTGTTGATCGCCTCGTGCGGCCGCTGCATGGTGAGCAGCTCGCGAAAACGAGGATCCTCCCACTCTCGATTGACGAACTCGAACCGGGCCGGCGACTGCACGTCGATCACGTGCAGGTCGGTGATGTGGGCAACGCAGACGAGCGGGCCCTCGAGCGCGGAGACATCGTGCGCGGTGGGCCCGCCGCGGACCAGCTCGGTCCTGACCAGATGAGGCTCACCGGCGATCTCGGCGACGGGGTGGAAGGAGGACCGGGAACCGGTCCTCACCGGCCGCCCCGCACCCAGTCTTACGTCGGTCGTCAGCGCGGGGGACCCGACCAGGTTCACGCTTCGCTCGATGCTTTCTCTTCCCTCGCGATGAGGACGGGATCCTCCCGGAAGGCAAGCCGCACGCGAGTCCCGGCCGGATGTGCGGACGCCGTGGAGGTCGGCATCTGGGCCATCACGGTGATGTCTCCGAGGTCGACCGTAACCCGGCTAGTCGCGCCCAGGAAGGCGACCGCGATCACGGTGCCGACCAGGGGCCCCGGCTGGAGGCCCCCTTCCGCCGCCAGCGACACGGCCTCGGGGCGCACCAGCGCGATGGCGGGTCCGGCCCGCACGTCAGATTGAACCAGCGGCAGCTGCGCACCCCGGACATCGACGGTGCCGAACTTCACCTCTCCGGGGATGCGGTTGGTGAGGCCGACGAACTCCGCGACGAACGGCGTGGCGGGTCGCGAGTAGATCTCGGTCGGAGGGCCGAGCTGCTCGAGCTTTCCGGACTGCATGACGCCCACCCGGTCGGCGATGGCCAGGGCCTCTTCCTGGTCATGCGTGACGAAAAGCGTCGTGATGCCGACCTCGAGCTGCACACGGCGGATCTCGTCGCGCAGCCGGGAGCGCACCTTGGCGTCGAGCGCGGAAAGCGGCTCGTCGAGGAGCAGCACCGTGGGCTCGATGGCCAGGGCTCTCGCCAGCGCTACCCGCTGCTGTTGGCCGCCTGACATCTGGCTCGCGTACTTGTGCGAATGTGCAGACAGTCCGACCAGCTCGAGCACTTCACCAGCCCGCCGGCGGCGCTCGGCGGCGGGCTTGTGGCGGAGCTGGAGACCGAACTCGACGTTCTGCAGCGCCGTCATGTGCGGGAAGAGCGAGTAAGCCTGGAACACCATTCCGACGTCTCGCTTGTTGGCCGGCAATCCGGTCACGTCATTTCCGCCAAACACCACACGCCCGCCGTCCGCCTCCTCGAGACCCGCCACGCAGCGCAGTGCCGTGGTCTTGCCGCATCCCGAGGGGCCGAGGAGAGCCACCAACTCGCCTGGAGCGATGGTCAGGCTCAGGCCGTTGAGCGCCGTCACCCCGGCGTAGTGGCGGCTCAGGTTTTCGAGGCGAATCTCGACACCGCCTCGCGTCGGCTTGCTCTCACTCATACTCGCTGCCCCCAAATACCTGCCGCTGAAGCCGACGCCGGGAGGATCTCCTCAGCCCTGGTTCGGCGCCCTCTCGGGCGACCGACGAAAGAAAGCGCGAATAGGAGAAGGAAGGTGAAGACGAGCGAGGCCAGGGCGACCGCGACCGAGGTGCCGGCGCTGGTCAGGCCGACGTACGCGATCTCCACCTGCATGTTCTGGAAGTTGAGCAGGTTGGCCACGGTGTACTCGCCAAGCACGAGTGCGACCGAGAGCAGGCTTGCATTGAGGATGGCGCTGGGCATGTTCGGGATGACCACTCGCAGCATCACCGTGCCCCAGCCCGCGCCCAGGCTGCGCGCCGCTTCTGACAGCGTCTTCAGGTCGATCGCGGACAGGCCGGCATCGAGCGTGCGGTAGCTGTAGGGAAGCACGAGGATGAGGTAGGCGAAAGCCAGCGCCTGGGTCTGGGGTGTGAGGTTGATCTCGATCCAGATGTAGATGGGCTTCAGGCCGACCACGAGCGCGATCGCCGGCACGGTGAGCGGCAAGAGGCAGATGAACTCGATCACCCGCTTGAGCCCTGGCAGGCGAAGCCGCACCCAGACCATGGTTGGCAGGAGCAGGATCAGCATCCCAAGCGACGTGATCACGGCCAGCTCAAGCGACACGGTGATCCCCTTCACCAGGCCTGGGGTCTGCCCGATGTCGCTCCACGCCTGCAGCGTGCGGGGAGCGTCGATCGAGTTGCCCCGCGTCGAGAACTCGAACATCGCGCCAATCGGCGCAAGGAAGAAGACACCCATCAGCAGAAGGACCACGATGCGAAAGATTCGAAGCTTCAATCGCCGTGATCGGTGCATGTCAGCTCACCTCAGCCATCGAGAGGTGCGCCTCTGGAGCAGCGTGTAGAGCGACATCACGATCACCACGATGACGACCATCGCCAGAGCGAGCGCCTTGGCGAGGCCCGGCTGCGTCAACTCCGTCTCGCTCGTGAGCAGGTTCTGGATCTCCAGGGTGATGAAGACGCCACCCTGGGTGAGCAGCGCGGCCACCGTGGCGTAGGCGGAGAAGGCGTTGGCAAACAGGAGAAGCGTGCAGCCCAGGAATGAAGGCGCCAGCAGAGGACCGGCCACGTGCCGCCAGTAGTGCCAGGTGTTGCCGCCGAGGCTCTCGGTCGCCTCGCGCCACTGAGGGCGCAGCCCGTCGAGCGCCGGGAGGAAGACCAATACCATCAGCGGAATCTGGAAGTACGTGTAGATCAGGATGATCCCGATCGGCTTGTAGAGCCAGATACCGCCGCTGAAGATGTCGACGTTGTGGCTGAGCAGAAACTTCGTGACGAAACCCTCGGTGCCAAGGGTGGCGATGAAGGCGAATGCCAGGGTGACGCCGCCGAACTGGGCGAGGACGCCTGAAGCCGAGGTGACGGTGCGGCGGAGGAAGCCCTGCGGGTTGCCGGTGACCAGAGCGTAGGCCAGCACCGCACCACCCACGGCGCCGATCAAAGCGCTGGCGGCCGAGATGATGAGGCTGTTGGTGAAGGCCTTGATGATGTACGGCTTGTTGATGTCCGAGAAGTTGGCCAAGGTGAAGCCGCCATCCTTGCTCAGGAAGGATCCGCCCACGATGATGGCCGTCGGCAGCAGCAGGAACAGGCCGACGTAGGCGATGAACGGGAGGGCGCCAACCCAGGCGCCGAGGGACGATAGAGAGAACCGCCGCCCGCCCGAGGGGCGAGCGGCGGTGTTTAGAGCCGGATTGCCGGCAGCCGTCAAGAAACGGCCTGCGACCAGTTGGCTACGACGTAAGTGCTCGCCTTGGACGTCTGGTCGCCGGTGGGGACCTGCGGTGTCCCGGGCACCTGCGGCAGCGCCGCGGCGTACGTCGCGTTGACGGTTCCCGCGGTGGTCATGGCGGCCATGCGCACCGGTCGGGCTCCGCCCTTCAGCCAGAAGTTCTGACCTTCGTCGGAGTAGAGGTACTCCTCCCACAGCCGCGCTGCGGCGGGGTGCGGAGCGGCCTTGTTGATCGCCTGGCTGTAGTACCCGCCGATGATCGCGCTCGAGGGCACGAAGATCTTCCAGGTCGAAACGTCCTTGCCATGCGAGGCGGACAGGTAGTCCCACTCGAAGAGGACCGGGGTCTGCCCAGCCTTCACGGTGGCCGCGGTTCCGACGACAGGCACGTAGTTGCCGGCCTGGTTGAGCTTGTGGAAGAAGTCGACTCCCTTGCTCACATCGTCGAGCGAGCCGCCGTTGGCGACCGCAGCCATGATCACGCCGTTGAGACCCTGATTGGACTTGGTCGGGTCACCAGCGAGGGCGACCTTGCCCTTGAACCCGGCGCCCAACAGGTCCGCGACCGAGCTGATGGTCCCGCCGGGAACCTTGCTCGAGTCGTAGCCGATGCCCATGTAGCCTCCGTAGTCGTTGAACCACAGACCCGTCGGCTCCTTTGCGCCGGCCGGGATGTCGGCCCATGTCGAGACCATGTACGGGGTGAACTTCGCAGTGTTGGCGAGCGCCACCGCCTGGCCGACGTCAACTACGTCGGGGGCGTTCGGGGTGCCGTCGAACGCGTCGACCTCTTGCTGGCTGCTTCCGTTCGGGTTGGCCGAGTTGATCGGGATTCCGTACTTGGCAGTGAACCCGGAGATCAGGTCACCGTAGTCAGCCCAGTCCGGCGGCAGCGCGATCACGTTGAGCGCTCCTTCCTTCTTGGCCGCCGCGATCAGAGCCGCCATGCCGCCACCGGCCGCCGCCGATGTCGTGGTGCTCCAATCGGTCGCCCCCGCGGGCGTGCTGGACGACCCACACGCCGCCACGAACATAACTGCCACCGCGGCGAGGCCGAGATGGCGCGACAGACTTCCAAGCTTCATGCTTCATTCCCCTCAATAACGGCCCCGGCGCCAGGCTGGCGACCAGTTTGGCCTCCCAATATTGCTCGCCACAGGGCGCGGTTGCAAGGACCAAGTCGGCCCGTGCCGTTGATTTCAGTTAGCCCGAGGTTAAGGAGCTTTGGCAGCCAGATTTCACCACGCGGCCTGAATTTGAACCTTTAACCTTGCCGGCGCGCCCGGTGGGCGGTTACGAGCGCTTGATCACGATGACCGAGATCTCGTCGGCCGCGCGGTCGATGCGATCGGCCGAGTTCTTGAGGTGCCGGTAGATCTCCCGCGTCTTCAGCACCTCGGCCAGGTCGGCCCCGCTGTCGAAGAGCTGTCCGACCGCCTGGTGGTAGACGGCGTCCATCTTGTTCTCGCTTCGCTTGCCCCTGACCGCCTGCTCTGTGGCCACTCGTGGATGGTCGAGCAGCTCCCCCACGGCGTCGCGAATGTGTCGCGCCCCATCGGCCAGGATGCCGGCCATCTCGCCGAAATGCACCGGAGGATCGATGCGATACATCGCGAGCTCCATCGCGGTCTCGTTGACGGCGTCGAGGATGTCGTCGATCGCGCGCGACAGGCCGAAAAGATCCTCGCGGTCGAAAGGTGTGGCGTACGTGTGCATGAGCTCGTCCACCAGCACGCGGCGCACCTGGTCACCTTTCCGCTCGACGTCCTTGATTTCCGTCAACAGCGCGGCGTCCGGCTTCTCGCCGTGCTCTCTGATCAGTCGCAGGCTCTCGCAGGCGAGGTCCGCCTGCTCGACCAGCAGCTCGATGAACCGGCGATCGTTGGATCGGATGAGGGCTTTGAAGCCGCGACCGATGCTCACCTGGACGCCCCCGCCACAGAGAGCGCAAACCGAACCAGCCCGGCCATCACGAACGCGAGCGGCAGAGTAACGAACCAGCTTGCGGCCATCTCGCGCACGACGCCCCAACGGATGGCTGAAGCCCTCACCGCAGCCCCGACTCCGACGAGCCCTCCGTTTATCGTCTGCGTCGAGCTCACGGGCGCGCCCGCCACGGCGAGCGCTGCGACCACGGCCCCGGCTGCGAACTGTTCCGCCATCGCCGCGACCGGGCGGACCCGGTAGATGCCGAAACCGATTCGCCTGGCGAGACGCCAGCCGCCGACCGTGGCGCCCAACGCAAAGCTGCCAAATGCCACGGCGATGGGCACAGCATCGTGAAAGTCTATCGGCCTTCCCCCATCCGTTAACGTTCTTGCAACACTAATCAGCCCGATCGTCTTGGCCATGTCGTTGGCGCCATAGGCAAAGGCCTGAAACGCCGCGCTCGCGATCTGGAGACGGGCGAGCACCAGCATTCGCTCGTGCGCCTGGTTGCCAAGCAGGACACGGACGAGCCGGTAGAGCACGAGCGCCAGCACGCCGCCGCCGATCACAGAGAGCGGAATACCCACCAGCACGCGCGCCACGCCACGCCACTGCACGTGGTCGCCGGCGCCCAGAGCCCATCCGACCATAGCGCCCACAAGCGCGAGCGTCATGCTCGTTGGAACCCGCAGCGCCCAGGATGCGAGCACCACCAGGATCGAAACCCCGACGATCCCCACAAACGCCCGGGCGCCCAGCGCTGGGAGGTCGACGATGCTCACCCCGATCGTCTGCGCGACCGCGGTTCCGACCACCAGGGGGCCAAGCGGCACCGCAAGCAGCAGCACCACCGCCAGGCGCGGGCTGATGACGCGCCCGGAGGTGAAAGAGGCGAGCAGAGAGCCGCCGTCGTTGAACCCGGCCACAAGTCCGAACGCGCTCGCGACGCCGAAGAGACCGAAGGCCGTCCAGCTCAACAGCCCCGGCCACCTCTGCAGCCTGCGGGAAGTCCACAGGCCGAGATCAAGACGTGACCTTGGACCAGTTCGCCGCGGCGTACGAGGCCGCAACATCGAGCTGCGACTGCGAGATGACCTGCGGAAAACCAAACGCCAGCGGAAGCGACGTCGCGGCGACGCGATCAACCGTGCCGGCGATGGTCATCGCCGCCTGCCGCACAGGGTGCGCTCCTCCCTTCAGCCACACGTTCTGGCCGTCGTCGGAAAACAGGTACTCCTCCCACAGTCGCGCAGCGGCCGGATGAGGAGCCCGCTTGCTGACGGCTTGCGCGAAATAGTTCGCCACCAGCGCGTTCTGAGGGGTGAAGATCTTCCAGGTCGGCAGGTCCTTGCGGTGGGCTGACGAGAGGTAGTCCCACTCGAAGACGACCGGAGTGCGGCCGGCTTTCACGGTGAGGTTGGTCGCACTAAGGGGCAGGAGGTTGCCCGCTTGGTTCAGCTGATGGAAGAAGTCAATCCCGGTGGACAGATCGTCGAGTGAGCCGCCATTCGCGACCGCCGCCATCATCACGCTATTCAGCGCCTCAGGTGTCGTTCGCGGATCGCCCGTCAGAGCCACCTTGGCTTTGAAGCCTGTCCCGCGCAGGTCCTGGAACGACGTGATGGCGCCGCCGGGGACCTGGGCCGAGTCGTAGCCGATGCTCATGTAGCCGCCGTAGTCCTGCACCCACAAACCGCGGGCATCCTTCTGGTTGTTGGGAATGTCGTTCCACGTCGCCACCTCATACGCGGCGAACAGGTTGGAGCTGGCCAGCACATCGCTCATCTCAACGTCAACCACGTCGGGTGCGGTCGAAGCGCCGCTCTGCCGCTTGACCGCCGCGATCTCGTCCCGGCCAGAGTCGGACGGCTCCAGGGAGTTGACGGTGATGCCGGGATACTTGGCCTCGAAGCCCTGGATCATGGCCCCGTAGTTGACCCAGCCGTCCGGCAAACCGATCACGTTCAGCTGACCCTCCTGCGTGGCGGACGCGACCAGAGCGGCAAGCCCGCCTCCCGACGCCGCCGAGCTTTTGACCGCCCATCCGGCGGGCGCCGCGGCGCTAGAGGACTGGCAGGCCGCGAGGATCACCAGGGCTGCCGCCGCGACACCCATGACGCGGATCTGAGATAGCGAGCTCATATTGGCCCTCAATTCTCCGCGCTGGGCCGCCGGCTTCAGCCGGGTCAACGAACTAGCTCTTGGCGCGCGGCCCGTTCGAGCTCGCCGCTTGCTCGAGACGAAAGCCCGTGAAACCAAGCCTTGCCGACAGCTCGGCGGCCGCACCAACAGTGAGCCGGACCAGCTCCTGCCCGGTGCCGGACCTCAGCCGGTTGGTCGGACCCGAGACGTCGAGGGCCGCCACGACGTCGCCGCCGGCCGACCTCACCGGCGCCGCGATCGCGTCCAGACCCACCTCGAGCTCTTCGAACGTGCGCGCCACGCCCGACTCGCGAGCCGCCACCAGCTGCGCTTCGAGCTCAGCGCCGTCGACGATCGTGTACGCCGTCCTCCTCTCGAGCGGCGCCGCGAGCACCCGCCTGCGCACTAGCTCGGGTGCGAAGGCGAGGATGACCTTGCCGCTTGCGGTGCAGTGAATCGGAGCGCGCCGTCCGAGCCAGTTCACGGCGACCATCGAGGTCGAGGCCGTGGCCTGCTCGATCGGGACGATGGCGTCGCCCGCCATGACGTCGAGGGTCACTGTCTCGCCGACGGCATCGGCCAGTCGTTCGCAAAAAGGTCGCGCGGCATGCCTCAGATCGAGCTCGCCGGAAACCGCGCTTGCGAGCTGCGGCAGCCGGGGGCCCAGCCGGTACCTGGCGGTACGCCGGTCGCGCTCCACCATCGCATGCTTTTCGAGCGTGGCGAGCAGGCGCAGGGCCGTGGAGCGATGCACGCCCAGCTCGCGGGCTAGATCGGCCCCGGTCCGCTCGGTACCTTTTTCGAGCAGGTCGAGGATGCTCATGGCTCTGTCCACCGAGCGGACCGCGCTCTCGCGGCCCACGTCGTTGCTCACAGCGCAACAATACGCTTGCCGACTTCGACCCGGAAGGCTAAACTGTTGGGCGCTGAGCATCTGTTGGGCGATGCGCAACACATGAGCCGAGAAGAAGAGATCCGCGCCGGCCTGTTCGAGCACACCCTCTATGGGCACGCCCCTGAGGTCAAAGCGCTGACTGAAGAGGGTCTGGGTCTCGGCATGGACCCCATGGACATCCTGTTCAAAGCGCTCATCCCATCCCTCGAGGAGGTTGGCCGCCGCTTTGAGAAGGGCGACTTCTTCGTCCCCGAGATGCTGATCGCGGCACGCGCCATGCAGGGCGCCCTCACGATTCTTCGGCCTCTGATCGCCGAGACCGGCGCGCAACCGGTGGGCCGCTATGTGATCGGCACCGTCAAGGGCGACATCCACGACATCGGCAAGAACCTGGTCGTGATCATGCTCGAGGGCGCCGGCTTCGAGGTGTTCGACCTCGGCGTCAACACGCCGCCGGAGAAGTTCGTCGAGGCGGTGGCGCAACACAAGCCCGACGTCGTCGGCTTCTCCGCCTTCCTGACCACGACGATGCCGATGTTCAAGGTCAACATCGAGGCCCTGACCAAGGCAGGTCTGCGCGACAAGGTTCATATCGCGGTGGGCGGGGCGCCGGTCACCGAGGAATACGCCAAGCACGTGGGAGCCGACAGCTACGCGCCCGACGCCTCCATGGCCACCCGAATGGCCAAGAAGCTGGTCGGCGCTCGCGGCGGCGGCTCACAGGCCCTGGAGCAAGCCGTCAAGCTGATCGACGAAACCCTGAAGAAGGGTTAGTCCTTCATTGGAAACACTGCTCAGCTCGCGCGGTCGCGAGGTCGTGATCTCGGGCGAGCGGCCGTGTGTGATCATCGGCGAGCGCATCAATCCGACCGGTCGCAAGGTTCTCGGCGCCGAGATGAAAGCAGGTCGGATGGATCGCGTGCGAGCGGATGCCATCGCACAGGCGCGGGCCGGCGCGCACATGCTCGACGTCAACGCCGGCATCCCGGCCGCCGATGAGCCGGCTCTGCTCGTGGCCGCGATCAAGGCCGTGCACGAGGTGTGCGATCTTCCGATCTGCATCGACTCCTCGGTCATCGAGGCGCTAGAGGCCGGCCTCTCCGCCTACCAGGGCAAGGCGCTGGTCAACTCGGTGACGGCGGAGGAAGAGCGCCTGGAGCGCATCCTCCCGCTCGTGAAGAAACACGGAGCTGCCGTGATCGGGATGGCGAATGACGAAAACGGGATCTCGATGGTGCCCGAGGAGCGTGTGGCCCTCGCGAGACGGATCATCGAGAGGGCTGCCGACTACGGGATCCCCCAATCGGACGTGATCATCGATCCGATCGCGATGACGGTCGCCGCGGACCCGACCTGCGGCCTGATCACGCTCGAGACCATGCGGCTTATCCGCGACCAACTCGGCAACAACATGACCTGCGGGGCGTCCAACGTCTCGTTCGGGCTTCCCGACCGCGCCACGGTCAACGCCGCGTTCCTGCCGGTCGCGATGCACTGCGGGCTCACGTGCGCGATCACCAACCCGCTGGTCCCCGAGGTCCGCCGCGCCGTTCTCGCGAGCGACCTGCTGCTCGGCCACGACGAGTACGCGATGCGCTGGATCGCGAGCTACCGCGCCGAGCTGGTGAGCGCTGAGCGCGCACCCGGGGCGTAATGAATGGGATCCCCGCGAACTCACGGCGGCGCCTCGGAGTTCGCGGGGTCTAAGTCGTGATCCAGCGCAAGCTCGAGGTCACCTACAAGCCCTTTGACCGGACGACGCGCGTGCCGTCCGGCACCACTCTCTTCAGCGCAGCACACTGGATCGGCCTTCCCATCGACTCCACCTGCGGAGGGCGGGGAACCTGCGGCAAATGCAAGGTGCGGGTGACCGAGCACTGCCCCGACGCGGAGACCGCCGACCATCGCCTGCTGAGGCCTGCTGAGATCGCCGACGGCTGGCGGCTGTCGTGCCAGGCCCGCATCTATGAGGACATGACCTGCGAGGTGCCGCAGCTCCTTCGCGTGCCCAAGGCCGCGACGATGGGCCGGGGTCGCCTGGTCATCCTCGACCCGAACGTGCGCAAGGTCTACCTCGAGCTGGCGGAGCCTTCCCTCACCGACCAGCGCAGCGACGTCGTGAGGCTCAAAGATGCACTCACGGCAGAAGGCCTCGACATGACCGTCCCCCTGGCCGTGCTCCGCACCGTGCCTCACGCCCTGCGAGAGGCTGATTTCCGGGTCACCGCGGTCCTGGCGGGAGAGCACCTCGTGGCGCTCGAGCCGGGAGACACGACCGGTGTTTGCTTTGGTGTCGCATTCGACGTGGGCACCACCACCCTCGTCGGCACCCTGATGAACCTGCGCACCGGAATGGCGGCTGCGGTGCTGTCGACGCTCAACGGCCAGGCTCCCTTCGGCGCCGACGTGATCTCGCGCATCAGCCACGCCATGGAGGGCCGCGAGGCGATCGCGGAGCTGCAGGCGGCCGTCGTCTCCACCATGAACACGGTGCTGAATGAGCTCTACCGCAGCGCGGGCGTGTCGCCGGAGCAGACCTACGAGGCCGTGGCGGTGGGCAACGCGACGATGCTCCACCTGCTGCTGGGCATCGACCCGAGCCCTCTTTCCGTCATGCCGTTCACGCCGGCCTTCATGGAACCGTTGTCCGTTGTCGCAGGAGACGTCGGGCTGAACATCCACCCTCGCGGCTACATCCAGACGCTCCCCGCGCTTGGCGCCTACGTCGGTGCAGACATCGTGGCCGGGGTTCTCGCCACCGGCATCGTGCGCGAGGACAAGCTGCGTGTCTTCGTCGATGTCGGCACCAACGGCGAGATCGTGTTGGGCAGCGCCCAGCGCGCGCTGACCACCGCCGCCCCGGCGGGACCGGCCTTCGAGGGTAGCCAGATTCGCTGCGGGATGAGGGCAACCGACGGCGCCATCGAGGGTGTCCAGCTCGGCGAGACGGTGGAGCTCCAGGTGATCGGTGGCGACGTGGCGCCGCAGGGCATCTGCGGTTCAGGCCTGGTCGACGCGGCCGCACAGCTCGTGCTGGCGGGCCTGCTCGACCACTCAGGTCGCTTGAAGGCGGCCCAGGACGTGCCGGGCCACCCGCTAGGCTCGCGACTTTTCGAGATCGACGGCGTGCGGGCATTCCTGCTGGCTGACGGCGTTTACCTGACGCAGCGCGACATCCGCGAACTGCAGTTCGCCAAGGGCTCGATTGCGACCGGCATCAAGGTGCTGATGGACATCCTCGGAGTCGAGGCCAAGGACCTCGACGAGATCCTCCTCGGCGGCTCGTTCGGCTCCTACCTCAACCCAGAGAGCGCAAAGATCATCGGCCTGGTCCCTCCGGTCGACGTGGACAGGATCATCGCGGTCGGAAACTCCGCAGGCGAGGGGGCCAAGATCGCGCTGCTTTCATATCGCGAGCGTCAGGTGGCGTTCGAGCTGCCAGACAGAATCGAATACATCGAGCTTTCGGGAAGAACCGACTTCAACGATGCCTTCGTTTCGGTCCTGGGATTTCCAGAGCTGGAGAAGGTGGGGTGAAAGGCCATGCGGCCGGCACGGCGCTGATCATCTGCGGAGCCCTCGGGCGAGAGGTGAGGGAGATGGTCGAGCGGCGGCGTTGGGACGCCGACATCTTTGGAGTCTCGGCGCTCCTCCACCTGTATCCGGGGCGAATCGTCGCAGAGCTGCGCAAGAAGCTCGAGGAGCTGCGTCCCCGCTACCGGAACCTGATCGTCGTCTACGGTGAATGCGGCATGACGGGGAAGCTCGAGCCCGTGCTCGACGAGTTCGGCGCCAAGAGGATCCGCGGTCCGCACTGCTACGAGATGTACGCCGGGGCCGAGAGGTTCAGCGAGGTGAGCGAGAACCGGCCGGCGACCTTCTTCCTGACCGACTGGCTCGTCCGCAACTTCGACCGCGCCGTGATTCGGGGCCTCGGGCTGGACCGCGAGCCGGATCTGAAGTCGATGCTTTTCGGGAACTACGAGGCGGCGCTCTACCTCCGCCAGGTTCCGAACCCCCGCCTTGCGGAAAAGGCGCAAGCCATCGCCGCTTACCTCGAGCTGCCGCTCGAAATGATCGACGTCGGCCTCGGTGAGCTCGAGCAGCGGCTGGCCGAGCTGGTCGAAACCGCGCCCGCTCCCGCGCTCGCTTCTGCCTCGGTAGCCTGATGGCCAGTTACCAGGTGATGTTCTGGAAGCACATCCCGTCCCAGATCCGCGCCTGGGAAGGCGAGGCTGAGGTGAAGCGCATGCTGCCGGACTACTTCCAGGCGGCGATCGACGCGTACGCGATGAACGACGGCTCGACCGACATGGACGCCTATCTAGAAGGGTGGCGGCGGGGACCGGTCGAGGAGAGGCCCGGCCACCCCGAAGACGTCGTGGCCTCGCTCATCGAAGAGCTGACCGCGGCCAACCCGCGGTCACTTCTCATGAACCCGGACCCCGCGGCATGAACTATTCCCTGATCGAAGAGTTGACGGGCAGCCAGCAGGTGGTGGCCGCGATGCTGCGGATCGCTGCAGAAGACCAGTCGGCGCGTGTGGGCGCATGGTCGGTGAGGGATATTGCGGCCCACCTTTGTTCCAGCGAGCGCGAGTGCTTCGAGCCGAGGATCCGATCGATGGCCGCGGGTGACAACCCGACCTTCGAATTCTTCACCAACGACGAGACCGACTTCAGCGGAGTTCACCTCGAATCTGCACTCGATGAGTGGGCGGAGGCCCGCGCTCGGCTGCTCGAGTTCGTCAGAGGACTGACCGCCGAGCAGCGGAGTCGCACGGGCCAGCATCAGAGGTTTGGCAGGATCAGCGTCGACCGCTATCTCGAGATCGCGCTGGAGCACGACCGCGACCACCTGTTGGGCCTGGAGAAGCTAGCCGGCCGGCTCTAGCGCCAGCTGCTCTCGACAGCCGCCGGGCCTCGGCCAGGCGCAGGTCGCGTGTCCCCGGCCCCAGGTTGGCCCGGATCAGCGTGACTGCCGAGGCGGCCGCCGCCGCCGCAAGGATCGCAGCCACCACGGCGTCGGCGCGAAGGTTCGGGTTGCCGCGACGGGCCAGCTCAGCGGCGATCTTCACGACTTCCGCAGCCGATCGCACGACGTCGAGCGGCACGTCGACCGTCCTGGCGAGGGCGGGACCGATGACGCGGGCGCGATCGTTTTCTCTGAGGCCTCTCACCGCCCGCCGCGCCGCAACGTACTCGAGGTACGCGTGGACGTCGAGCTCGATCAGCTCTTCGGCGTGCAGCCGGAGGTCGTGTGCACGCGCCCCGGCACCTGGTGCGCCGGTCCAGTGTTCTGTCGACAGAAGCGCGCATTTCTCAACCAGGGCGGCGGACGCCGCCACGACCGCGGCCGCGGCCGAGCCGCTCGCCGGGGCCGGATCGGTCGTCGCTATGGCCTCGAGCAGGGCTGCCAGTCGCTGTGGCCGCCGGAGCGTGGAACGGCGACCCGGCCGGTTCTCAGGCGTCGCCGAGCTCCAGCTTGCGCTTGGCGATGAACTCCTTGAGCTCCTCATCGACTCCAGCGTCGATGCCCGGGTCCGGGTATTCCGCAAGCACCTGCTTCCAGCGCTCCGCCGCCACGACGTCGGCCGTGCGGGAGCCGAATCTCTGCCAGCGGTCGTAGTTCTCGGTCGACGATATCCAGGGCCGGTAGAAGCCGGAGCGGTAATTACGAAGCGTGTGCTCGGAGCCGAGGAAGTGGCCGCCCGGGCCGACCTCGCGCAACGCGTCCATCGCCAGGCCCTCCTCGTCGACAGGCAGGCCACGATGAAGCATCCATTCGAACATCCGCAGCTGCTCGACGTCGATGATGAACTTCTCGTATGAGGCGAGAAGCGCGCTCTCGAGCCATCCCGCCGCGTGCAGCACGAAATTGACCCGGCCGAGGACTGTCGGCCACATGCACATCATCGATTCGTAAGCGGCCTGGGCGTCGGGCGATTTTGACGAGGTCATCGCGCCGCCTCCGCGAAACGGCAGGTTGTAGTGCCTCGCCATCTGCGCGCTCGCGAGGATGCCCATCGCAGATTCCGGAGTGCCGAACGCGGGGCTGCCCGACTGCATGTCCGTGTTGGTGAGGAACGATCCGTAGACGCTCGGCGTCCCCGGCCGGATCAACTGAACGAGTGCGATGCCCGCGAGGGCCTCGGCCGTCTGCTGCGCGACGCTGCCGGCCAGGCCCATCGGCGACATGGCCCCTGCCATCAGGAAGGGAGTCACGATCACTGGTTGCCTTGCATCCGTGTACTCGAGAAGGGCGCCGAGCATGCGGTCGTCGTAGCGCAGCGGGCTGTTCACGTTGATCAGGCTGATCACGGCAGGGGTCTTCTCGATGCTCTGCCGGCCGCCGAACAGGATGCTCGCCATCTCGATCGTGTCCCGGGCGTTCTCCGACGCGATGACGCTCCCCATGAACGGTTTGTCGGTCCAGCGGGCGTGCGAATAGACCATGTCCAGGTGGCGGGTTGCCAGAGGCAGGTCCTCCGGCTCCACTGTGGTGCCGCCCGCGCAGTGAATCTGATCGATCGCCTGGGCCATCTTGTCGAAGTTGGTGAAATCCTCGAAGGTCGCTCCGCGGCGGCCACGCTCCAGGTCTGTGATGAACGGCGGGCCGTAGACCGGGGCGGTCACCATGTTGTCCCCCCCGATGGTCACCGAGCGGGCCGGGTTGCGGGCCTGGAGCTCGAACTCGGCGGGCGTCTTCGCCACCTGCTCGAGCAGGAACGCCCGGTCGAACCTGACCCGGTTGTCCTCGATCCGCATGCCGGCCTTGCGGAAGATCTCGCGCGCCCGCTCGTGAAGGAAATCGATCCCGATCTCTTCGAGGATGGTCATCGCCTGCTCGTGAATGGCGTTGACCTCCTCGCCGCTCAGCAGATCAAGCGGGGGGCGGCGGTTCTTCCACATCGAGGAATCAATCTTGATCCATCGGCGCCTGTGTTAACGTAAACGGTGCCCGTTGGGGCGCTTGGGTCGCCTGGGGACCCCTTCCAACTGACTTGATTCCCCATTCACGTTCCGCCCGTACCCGGCCACTTTCGAGGCTCGCGTGATATGAGCACGCCCAACCCTGGTGACGTCCTTCCGCTGTGGAATCCGGAGATTCCAGGCGAGGAGATCCAGGCCGGCCGGCTCGGCATACGCGTCCGTCCCGGCACGCCCGCGGCGGCCAAGGTGCTCGCGCTGGAAGCGATCGGTGGCTCTGAGCTGCTGCGCCAGGTGCTTCAGGAACAGAAGGTCATCGATGGCACCTACATCATCGGCAAGCCGGAAAAGCCGCTCGAGTTCACCGGCCAGGTCAGCACCACTCTGTTGACCGGCAAGCTGGGCCGGACGCCGATGGGGCTGGCGCTCGAGATCACGGACTGGCAGGACCTCGACGGCGAGTTCGAGATGGAGAAGAACCGCCTTCGACTTCGATACCAGGAGCTTCACGTCGTAGAGGAGTGGGACGGCGACCTGGCAGGCTTCACCGCTTACTTCCTGCGGGAGCAGGCCAAAACTCTGCCCATCCTCAGCTCCACGATGAGGTTCATCGAGCACCTTCGCGACTATCGCGAGAAGCTCGCCGAGGCCGCGGTCAGGCGCTACGAGGCCACGGAGCAGTGGATCGAGTGCCCGAAGTGCGACACGGAGGTCCCGACCGCCACCGGCATCCACTGCCCCGAGTGCGGCGAGGACATGCGCGGCGGCGAGTACGTGCGCGCGGTGCTGCACCTGGTGGACGACGCCGACGGGCGTATCTACCGCGGCATCGACTCACTCACCGTCCGTTCGCAGGGCTTCCCCGAATACCGCGGCATGTCGCTCGACCGCATCCAGGGATCGAACCTGTGGGTCAGCTTCCGGCGCTATGACCCGCTTCCGGACGAGGGCATCGTGCTGCCGACGGCAAGCGTCGAGATGTTCGAGGCGCAGAGATCGGTCATCCGCCAGCTCCAGATCGGCAGCCCTCGCACTGTCGCGCTGGCCTCTGAGCTCGCCGACCCGGGCTGGCTGGGCAGCCCGCCCAGGGTGGCGCTGGACGGGAAGCGCGCGCATCATCTGCCGGACCCCAACGAGGAGCAGGCCGAGGCGGTGGCGAGGGTCATGGGCATGACTCCCGGACAGCTCTATCTCATCCAGGGCCCACCCGGAACCGGCAAGACCACGGCGATCGTCGAGTCCATCCGCCGCATCCTTGCGCGAAACCCGAACGCGTCGATCCTTCTTTCCTCGCACTCCAACGACGCCGTCGATACCGGTCAGGAGCGGTTGCTGGGCTTCTCGCACGTGCGCCAGGCCAGAGTGGCCGAGCCGGGCAAGGTGCCGCGCCGGCTGCGCCCGACGCTGGTCGAAGGAGACGACCTGGAGCCGTATAACCTCGTCGCGGGCACGTGCAACCGCCTAGCGATCGACTCGCGCCTCAGGTTCAAGGTCTTCGACTGGCTGATCCTCGACGAAGCGAACAAGGTGCGCGCGAACGAAGCACTCGCCTTGATGCCGCTGGCGAAGCGCTGGGTCATGATCGGAGATCTGAATCAGCTGCCGCCGGTGATGGAGGAGGCGGCGACGACCTTCAAGATCGAGCAGCCGCTCGACGAGATGGTCCGCGACGACAGCTTCTACGGCTGGGTCTGGGACAAGGTCCCTGCGGGGTCGCGGATCATGCTGCCGCGCCAGTACCGCATGCGCGAGCCAATCGGGCGAGTCGTGTCCGACCTCTTTTATGGCGGCAAGCTTATCCACGAAGCGCCGCATCCACGAATGCCGCTGCCCTGGCCTTTCGACAGGGAGCTGGTCTGGGTCGACACCGGGGCGCAGGACGAATATCGAGACGCGCAGCGATCCGTAGCGAACGAGTTCGAGGTCGCGCTGTGCAAGGACATCACGTCGATCATCCGGCGCCGGGTCCGAAAGGCGAAGCTGGCCGTGATCGCCATGTACAACTCGCAGGTCAACCGCCTCCAGTCGGCGCTCAAGGGCATCGTCCCTCCAGAAGACATCGAGTCTGTGGACGCCTTCGAGGGACGCGAGTCGGACGGCGTCATCCTCTCCCTCGTCCGCTCGAACGATCGCGCGGCGATCGGATTTCTCAACGACCCCAACCGGGTCAACGTCGCGATCTCGCGTGCCAAGAAGCTGCTCGTGATCGTCGGCGACTCGAAGACCGTGATCGGGGGTGCCCCCGAGTTGTTCGGGCCCCTTTTCGAGCACGCCAAAGAGGAAGGCCTCGTGGCTGGAGTCGGAGCCGTGGTCACAGCGTGCCAGCGCGTGGGCATCCGATCGCAGGTCCAGCGCCTTTCCAGGCCGCACCGCGGTGACCGGCGCTCGCGGCGCCGGCGTCGCAGCCAGCGAACTCCCCTCGTTGAGGCGCAGAACGGCGACGGCGCCTTGGTCCAGGACGGCGACGGCGGGGCCGGCGAGCCGCTGGAAGCGACGTTCACGGACAGTGCAGACGGCGGGGCCGAGATGGCCGGCGCGACGAGCGAGATGGCCTTGGTTCAGGAGGTGGATCGCGGCATCCTCGACGAGGCTGAGGGCATCTCTCCAATCGATACCGCACCCCCGGTCGAGGCGCCCATAGAAGACGAATCCCGGCGCGCTAGCATTTAAGCTTCGATCAGTGGCTCAGGACTGCATCTTCTGCCAGATCATTCGCGGAGAAGCGCCCGCCAGCTTCACTCACCAGGACGACACGGTGGTCGCCTTCATGGACATCCAGCCGATCACGCACGGCCACATGCTCGTCGCCCCGCGCGCCCACGCTTCGTACATGAACGAGGTCGAGGAAACCACCGCGATGCGGACTTTCAGGATTGCGCGCCAGCTCGCGGGCCTGACGCGCAGCGTGCTCGGAGCCAGCGGCGTGAACCTCCTGGTCGCAGATGGAGAGGCGGCCTTTCAAGACGTGTTTCATTTCCACGTGCACGTCATCCCGCGTTACCCGTTCGACGGGTTCGGCATCACCTTCCCGCCCACGTACGACACCCCGCCGGGCAGGGCCGCGCTCGACACGATCGCCGAAGCGATCCGAGACGCCGGTCAGTAGACCGCGGGGCCTACTGGGTGACGCTCACCCGAAGCGTGTACTCGACCGCGAACATCGGGCAGGCCTGGCCGGCCAGGCAGTTGGGTCCGGTGACAGCGATCACCTGGACCTCGCCCGGCGCAACCGCCTGAAACGCACCCACCGTCACGCCGAGGGGCGCCATCGCGGCCGGGTCGACGACCGGCGTGAGGATCGAATGATCGCCCGAGGCTGGATGCGACCACGGACGCATGCCGGACGGGGCATGGAGTACGACCAGGAGGCGCTGGCCCGTGTGAAGCTGCACCACCTGATCCTTTTCGGTGACCACCACGTCAAAGCCGGCGACCGGAGTGGCGCTCGTGAGCGGGCTGGGACTTGGGCTTGCGGCGGGGGCCGGGCCGGCTCGGTACGAACCGCATGCGGACAGCACAACCGCCAGCAGGGCGGCGGCCACCAACATCTTCTTCATCTCAATACGAAAACGTTCGGCGCACCGTTGAGGTAACAGCTTGACCAGCCGCTTGGGGCCACGAGCCCGAACTCGCCGCGATCTCAAGGCTGCGCTCGCCGGGGCGATCCTGGTGGCCTGCATCCTCATCGTCGCGTGTGGCGGGACCACCTCCAGCGCAGTCAAGTCACCGTCGCCCACCGCGAGCGGGCTTGTGCAGGGCCTCATTGCGTACGCGAGCGACCAGGGAATCGGTGTGCTGGACCCAGCCAGCGGCAAGACCTCGCTCGTCACGCCCATGCCGCCGGGAGCCGCCTTCAGGGTGGCCGGACCGGTGTGGGGACCTGCGACGGGCGTGCCGTATCCGGTTCTGTACTTCACGATCCACGACGACAGGCCTGCGGAGAGTCGGGATGCCAGCGGTGTCGTGCCCTACAACTGGCTCTTCCGGGCCGACCCGTTCATCGGCGCCTTGGAGCCGCTCGCGGCCTCCCGGGATTCTCAGAGCGAGGGTCCGATCGGGCTCGTCGCGAACGACCACTACCTCGCCCTCACCTCGGGCTGCTGCTCGAACTACGAGGTGGACGCTCTGGACCTTTCCCGGCCGGCGGGCCCCCTGCGCGTGCTCTCCCAACCGCCGTCGCAGGCCGCCTTCTTCACAGAGGGGGCCGCCCCGGCCGGCTCGGGGCTGATCGCTGTCCGAGAGTTCGGGACCGGCACCTGGTACTGGTTGAACGCCGACGCCGGCGTCCTCAACCCGTTTCCCCTGGCTCTGGGTCCTGATGATGGCCCCATTGCGATCAGCGCGGACGGCACGCTGGCGGCGGTCGCGCTGCCCGACCACGGCGCCAGCATCCAGCCGATCAGCGTCGCCGTCCCCGTGGCGCCCACTCCAAGCCCAAGCGGCAGCCCGGCGAGCGCGACCCCCGTGGCGTCCAGCCTGAGCCCCAAGCCCTCGCCAAGCGCGGCAGCGGCGCCACGCCACGTGAACTCCAAGCTGCCGCATCCCGACGGACTCGCCTGGAGCCCTGACGCCAAACAGCTGGCGATGGCCGTCAACGGCGAGCTCGAGATCTATCAGGCCTCGTCGCCTGACGGCACGGCGCCCCTGCACACCTACCTGACCGGCGGCAACGTGGCGGCCGTGACCTGGTCGGGACCTATCCTCGGCCGGACTGTTGCGGACATCAAGGGCAACCGCGGGCCGCAGCCTCTGGTCGACTCGCTGCTCGCGGCGACCCAGCTCCCGGCCGCTGACGACACTCCCGCGATTCGGCCTTTCACTCAGGTCTACGTGTGGCAGTTCGACTCGAGCAAGCCGACTCCCATCGATTCGATCAGCGCCGCCACCGCCGCCGTGCTCGCCCAGTACCCGCCGCTGCCCGCAGGCGTCGTGTATCACCACTGGGCCCCTTCGGGCGACTGGCCGCTGCTGGGCGGCTGTCTGCGGTACCGGTTCGTGATCGCCGGGCCGGGCCCGCCGGTGTCGGGTACGCTCGGCCTCGCATCGAACACGCCGTGCAGCGGCAAGGCGTCGCCCAGCCCGTCGTCGCACGCGTCATCCAGCCCCTCGGCGAGTACATGACCGGTCTCGCCGCCCACTAGGATTTCGGGATGGCCGGGATGGATTTCCTGGCCGGTCATGCGGAGGCCATGCCCCGCAAGCCGGCCGTGATTCTCGGCGAGCGCTCGTTGGACTTCGGGACGCTGAATCTGCGCGCCAACCGCGCCGCGGGAGTGTTCAGGAAC
>JBIOJB010000027.1:0-30287 GCA_044450465.1 Candidatus Dormibacterales bacterium
GGTTCCCTCTCATCGGCCGGCCGCTTGGCGACGGGCCTGCTCTCCTTCCGGTATGCGGATGGGCTTTTCTTGAGGTCACTCCCAGCCACGCTTGGAGCATCGGGGACAAAGTTGCGGCCGGAATCAATCCGGCCGCCCCCGCGACGCTGTGGTGATGGAGGGAACCAGGAATGGTTCCCTCTCATCGGCCGGTCGCTTGGCGACGGGCCTGCTCTCCTTCCGGTATGTGGATGGAGTCTGTCTTGGGGACACTCACAGCCGCGCTTAGAGCACCGAAGACAAAGTCGCGGCCGGAGTGCCTTCGCCAGCGCGGGGTTGCCAGTAGAAGGGAACCCGGAATGGTTCCCTCTCATCGGCTTAATTGGCTCCAATTGACCTTAAGGACCGGGGTCTTAGTCCTCTGTAAGTGCGCCGCGGACCGCGTCAGCGTGAGGTCAAAAGACCGAGGGAGCACTCCCGGCCGTAAAGCGCCAAGGAGGTCTGCGATGAAAGACGATGGATTGGCCATGACGGTGGACACCTCGACCGTCAGCTGGGCACCATGGCTGACCCCGCGGCGGGCCATAGTGTTCGTCCTCAGCTGCATGACGCTGATGGCAGCCATCAGCGTGCTCCTCTCGAACCCGTTTCAGTCCGAAGTGAATGCCGGTGCGACGCCGAACTACGCAAGCGTCATGTTCCTGCACGGGCTGCTGATCGGCATGGTCGGCCTGATGGCCCTTCTGACCCTCCAGGTCCTGCAGATCAGATCACTCCACGCTCGCGCCTGGATCTGCGTGGGCGTCGTCGCCGCCACGATCCTGGCCTCGGTCGGCGGGATCTTCGACAACAAGATTCCTGGGGCCGAGGTCGCGATGTGGACCCAGATATTCGGCTTCTTCGCCCTTGACGAGATCTTGGTCGTGCTCATCTACGGCATCTACAAGGAGCGCGCGCGAGCCGTGGCCGTGGGCCGGCTCCCATTCGTCGCCGCCCTCGCGACATCAGCCGCGATGCTGGCGGCCGCGGCGATGGGCCACCTCGCGGGCTGGATCATGGAGTTCGGGAACTGGCCGGGAGCCATCGGCGTCTACTCGGGCGCCGCCGGCTTCGCCTCCACCGACGACTTCTCCGGCGCGCTGGTTGGCTCGCACTCACATGAGATGGCGGTGGGCGCGATGGGTCTGGCCGTCACGCTGCTTGTGATCCAGTTCGGATACAGCGCGCTGACGGGTGCATCCAGAGTTGTGGCCCGCATCGGAATGGCAATGGTCGCGGTCGGGACAATTCTGATGGCGCTGTTCTACGTCGCGACGGGCATCACGACATGGGCTCCGCCCGACAGCATCGCGACAGTCGGCGCGGTCCCCAACCAGATTCCTCTGGACGACATCATCACGGGCGTCCTCGTGATGGGCGGCGGCGTTGTGGCCGCGGCAGCTTTCATCCCGGCTTTGATGAAGACGCCAATTCGACTGGCAGCCGCATGGGCGTTCGTCCTGGCGACGTCGACCGTGGCGGTCGCGGGCTACACCATCGAGTTGAACACCAGCCACTTCGGAGCTGGCGACCAGACGGCGCCTGGCGCAGCCTCAGACGCGATCTTCACCTGGTTGCACCAGGATCTCGGCCTGTTTCTCCTTCCCACACTGCTGGTCGTGATGCTCGCCGTAGAGCGGCTTGCCTCGAGCCGCCGCTTCAGCAACAGGATCGGACTGTCCACCATCGCCGGCGCGACGCTGCTTTTCGCGGGCGGCATGTTCTGGGTCTTCGTCGACCCGGCCCTTCACGGACCGGGATACTGGATCTCGACCACCGGCATCCTGCTGACCGGCGCCGCGGTGCTGGCCACGATCTGGCACGTGGGCATGACCGCGGCCCCGCGCCGGGCGACCAAGGCACCGAAGCCGCAGCTCAGGCCCATCGCCCACTAACCTCTCCTGTCGCCACCGGCAGCTCTCGCTGCCGGTGGTTTCTGTTCTTCGGCCAGACGTGGAGCCGCAGGAGAGATGGAGATCGAGAAGACCTACGAACCGAAACCGGTCAGAATTCTTCGGCGACCAGCTCGGGGTGCAATTTGACGATCGCCTGCAGCCGTCTCCGGCTCACGAGGCCGGGCGTTGCGCCGAAGACTCCGACGACCTGAGCCGCCTGCGCCGTGCCCCACGCCATCGCGACCGGGAGCGGATGGCCGAGGTGAAGGGCCGAGACCAGGCTTGCGCCGTATCCGTCGCCCGCACCGGTGCGATCGACAACGGGCGAGTCCAGGATTCCTGCGTGGAGGAATCGCCCTCCGTCGAAGGCGTACGAGCCGCGAACGCCGTCGGTCATCACGATCGTCTTCGGTCCCAACTTGTGCAGCGCCTCAAGCAGCGGTTTTGGATGGCCGTTCTTGCCGGTGAGCTCGTGGGCTTCGTGGCAGTCGAGGAGCAGCACCTCGGTCCGGCGCAGCACCGGCATCAGGACCTCGACGCCCATTCTCAGCTGGTGCGTGCCTGGGCTGAACGCGAGGCGGGCCGGATGTTTGTCGATGTGATTGCAGAGAGCGGCGTGCAGCCGGTTCACCGATGGGCTGCGCGGCCCGACCGACGTCGCGTAGATCCATGCGGTGGGGGGGAGTTCGGGGAGGTTGTAGCTCCGGGGCTGGTGCCAGACGAAAAGAGTGCGCTCGCCTCGAAACACGAGGGCCGTGCTGGCGTTCGTGCTGTGCCGCTTATCGATCGCTATCAACGAGGTGTCAATGCCTTCGCTCGCAAGCTCGTTGACGAGGTGGCGTCCTTGCTGGTCCGGCCCAATGACCGCGTATACACCTGTGTGCAGACCGAGCCGGGCAGCAGCGACCGCTGCGTTCAGGCAGCTACCTCCGAGCGAGTGATGGAGCTCGTCCACCGGGATCTTGTCCGCATAGTCGATGCACAGCTGCGTCTCGTCCGGTTTCACACTCAGGGCGAGGTGGGCATCCTGGATTTTCAGGAAGGTGTCGATGGTCGGATCGCCGATGGTGACCAGGTCCATTGTCAAATTGCCCAACCTCAGAGTCGCCCTTGCGACCCCCTCGGCCTATAGCCAAAATACCCAGCCGGCCAAGGTCGATTGGCCCTTTGGAGCCGGCGGCCTGGCGTGCAGGCTGAACCGTGGGAGAACGATGTCACGAATCACGGTGACCCACCGCCACGGCAAGAGCTTCGATGTTCGTGTCCGTGGCTACGCGCTCATCTCGGACGAGCCGGTGACCCTCGGTGGTGACGACGAAGGCCCGACGCCCACTGAGCTGATGGTGGCCGGGGTAGCGGCTTGCGCCGCCGATGAGGCGGTGAGGTGCCTTGCGGCGCGTGGCGAAGGGTTTCAGCCAATCGAGATCGGAGCCGATTTCGCCTGGGATGCGGACGGCGAGCGCATCAAGTCGATTCATCTCACGATTTCGCTTCCCAAAGATCTCGGTGAGGACTCGAGCGACGCGGTCATGGAGTCGGTGCTCTCGTGCCCGGCCCGCAAGATGCTCACCGATCCGCCGACGATCGAGTACAGGCTGCACGGCTCCGTGCCTGCCGTTGCCGCACTGGCCGGAGTCGGTGTGAATGGTGAATCCTGGCCGGCGGAGCCACCGCCCGACGTCGACTCCGAATAGCCGGCCCATGCGGATCAGAACCCCCGGTCCGGCTCGTTGGTCACGCCGCTATTGAATCGCGATTCGACGATTCGCGGGCGTCACCGACGGCGCAGCCGGTGCCAGGCCGCGTCCCACCCTAGCATCGGCCGCCCCTCGATCTCCTCCACCAGCTCCCAGCCCGCGTTAAAGCGGCGCTCCACCTCGCCACGCAGGACCCCCCTGGGCCCAACGCGGCCAGGTTTGTCGCGACGCACCAGGCAGAAGAGAAGCATCGTCGCGCCGGGCTTTGCCAGTCGGGTGACGCCCTCCAGATAGGCTTCGCGGCCGGCGTCGGCCAGGCTGTGAAAGCAGCCCAGGTCGAGCACCAGGCCGTGGTCGTCAGCGAGGTCCAGCGCGTCCAGGCGTGTGACGTCGCCCACGAGGAAGCGAGGTGCGACGCCCGCGGCGGCCGCTTTTCGGCGGGCTGCTTGGATCGCGCGCGGAATGAAATCCACTCCGGTGGTCTGCCAGCCGTGCCGCGCCAGGTAGATGCAGTTGGTGCCCGTCCCGCAGCCGAGGTCGAGCGCTCTGCCGGGGGCCAGGGCGCCGGGACCCTCGATGGCTGCGACGAGCTCGGGCGGGGAGATGCCGGAGTCCCACGGCTTGACGCCGAGCAGGTACGAAAGGCGAAAGAAAAGACTCACAAGTTCATGATCCCCTCAGGCGCGCGAGTTCACTCGTGAAGACCGCTCACAGTGGCGGCGGCAGAGGGGCCTGGCTGAAGTCGAAACAGTCCGCCATCCCATCCGCAGCCGCCGTCCGAGCGTTGAGCGAGGGGAGGCCGAAGTTGGTCTCGCAGAACCTGATCAGGCTGACGTGCGAGTGCAGCGATTTCGAGACGTAGCCTTTGCGCGCGTACGGGCTTAGCACAAGGCAGCCCACCCGCCCGCCGTAACGGAACTGCGTGCCATCGCGCCATGGCTCGAGCTCGGCAGGCGTGACGTGATCCCACCAACCTCCCCAGTCGTCCCACGTGATGAAGATCGCCACCTGCGGCCAAAGGCCCGCCCCGACGATCGCATTCACCTGGTCGACGCTCCACTGCATTCCCATGGTCACGTTGCCGTTGCCGGCGGCCCTCTCCGCTGCGGTGTCGGCAGGGTGCTCGCTTCGAGTGCCGTCCGAGTAAAGCCATGAGACTGCGGGCAGGTGGCCCGCGGCGGCGTCGCTTGCGAACTGCTGCCAGGGCCGCTGCTTCCCGGCCGTGTACTTGATGAACTCGAACGCGTAGCCTCCATAGTTGCCCCACGACAGGCCCGCCGCATCGAGCTGAGAGGGCAGGCTGGGCTGGTCGTAAAGAGGTGGCCCAGGGTTGTTCCGATAGTTGCGCGACGGGTTGTCGATCAATGCCGAGTCGGCCATTATCAACATCAGGTGGTTGGGCGTGGACGGCCCGGCCACATCGGTGAAGTAGTTGTCGCAGAGGGTGAACTGTCTCGCGTAGCTCCAGTACTGCGGGATGTCGGACTGCTGGAACCGGACTCGCGGCGCGGTGGCGTCCCTGGAGAGCCAGGCCGCGTGCCGGTGGTCCGGATCCGCGGATGGCGGGTTCGGGCTGTGCGCCATGGTCGAGCCGTTCCCGCCAGGAAAGGCTCCGAAGTAGTTGTCGTAGCCGTGGTTCTCTTTGACGATGATCACGACGTGCTTGATTGGGCTTGCACCTGCCATCAGATGCATGTGGCGGCCTGGTTCGACCATTCGAGCTGAACGGAATAGGCCCCAATCCGCTTGGTCTTCCACGCGCAGATGTCACCGATCTCGCCGTTCTGGTCGTCGTACCAACCCTGACCGGGAACGGGGTCGGTGATCGCCTCACAGAGCTCGTGTGAACTTGTCGCCGTGATCGAATCCAGCAGTGCAAGCCCGCCCAAGCAGCCGCCGCAGTCAGGGAAGGGCATGACCGCGAAGAAGATCTGCCCGCCGATGTCGCTGTGGTAGCCGCAGAACGCGGAGCACGAGCTTCCACCTCCCATGGTGACCGCCACACCCGGTGGAAGAAAGATGAAGTACAGAGAGCTCGGCGTCGGCTGGGGCACCGCCGCGTTGGTCGAGATCTCCTGCTGAAGGAACCGCTGGATGGCGCCGTCATCGATCGACTGCCCGGGCGCGGGCGTCGTCACCGTCGCGGTACCAGCATGCGTCCCGTGCCCGATAGGCTTGCCGGGCGCACCGTACTCGGCCATCTGGTCGAGCAGCGGGCTGGTGACGACGAAGTCGAAGAACTGATTGACCTGGACTGCGATCTGCGTGTTTGGCGCCGTCTGCCAGGCGGCACCCCAGAACATGGTGTACACCTCGACCGCGCTCAGCAGTGGACCGCCGCGATAAGTGAGTTTTGGGGCTAGCTTCGGCGCGATGCCTGAAGCCGGAGCAGCACCTGCGTCTTCGATTCGTAGCGGGACCACGCGAATCGGATCTTCCAACCCACGAGGAGTGCCTGAGGCGGGCGAGCTCGTCGGCATTTCAACCTCCTGGCGCACAGAGGTGAGGACACGTGGCGCCTCGAAGAAGGTTACAGCCCGGCGCGACCGCCGAATCGGCTCGTCGCTCTAGTCGCCGCCGAGCGCTCTGAATGCTTCGTCCCGGGTGGCGAAGCTCTTCATTCGTGTCACCCGACCGTCCTTGAACGTGAAGCTCAGCGAGCGAGGGCCGGAGCGACTCAGATCGTCGCCGCGGAAGTCGGGGCCATCCACAGAAACCATCACGAGATCGCCTGATTCCTCCGCCTCGATTCGCGTGATCCGAGCCGTGCGTGGCACATGGGAAAGCCGGCCGATCACCTCGTCGCGGTTGTGGCAGAACTCGCCGGGCACCATGCCCTCCCAGACCACCCTCTCATCGAGCATCGCGTGAAGCGGCTCGGTCGTACCGGCCTGGAACAGCTCGCTACACGCGGCGACGATCCGCCCGAGATTGCTGCCGAGCCGGTCTGTCATGTGGGGTGACGATACTCGGCCGCTTGGTTCTTACTGGAAGGCCTTGAGGTGCGGCCACAGCTTTTCGAGAGGCAGTCTCGGCTTGCGGCACACGCTGATGGGCGCGCCGAATTCCTCGTTGTCGAGGTTGTACGACGTCTTGAATGCCTGTAAAGCCCACTTGACATCCGCGGGTGACAAGCGTACTTTACAGGTGTCGTGCAGAACAGGGTTCGGGAGCTGAGATCGGCGAGAGAAATGTCACAGGGCGATCTGGCTCGGGAGATGAACGTCTCGCGTCAGACCGTGAATGCGATCGAGACCGAGCGTTACACGCCTTCGCTCCCACTGGCGTTGGCACTGGCGAAGTTCTTCGAGATGCCGGTGGAGCAGATCTTCGGCGTCCCATCAAACAGCGATGGAGGTCACCAATGAGCAAGTTCTGGACGTTCGTCAACGGAGCCGGCGGCGCGTTCGTCCTCGCCGTGGTCATCTTCGTGCTGGCACTGGTCGGGCACGTGGGCCTGCCCATCGCCCTTTCCATGGCGGGGGTCATGGTGGTCTACGGACTGGTGCTTCTCGTCGGGCGCCGGTGGGACCCGATTGCCGTGCTCAGCGCACCGGCCCAGGACGAGCGAACTGTGAACCTTCATACGCGTGCTGCGGCCGCGGCCGGCCAGGTCATGGCGCTGCTGATCGTCGGAGGCGCCTTCTACGACATCGCGCGCGGCGCGGTGGACCACTCGATCTGGCCTCCGCTCGGCGGAGTGTTCGGTGTCGCTTACCTGATCGCCCTGATCGTCGCGATGAGGAGGGGCTGAGTTGGTCGTCGAGGGCGTCAGGAGCCCCGGGCCTGCGGTCATCGGCACGTCAACCCGTCCAGCAGGCGTGGATGATGCTCCGCTGGTCATTGTCCGCGACCTCGAGAAGTCGTACGGATCCATTCACGCCGTGCGTGGCGTGTCTTTCGAAGTCAAGCGTGGCGAGGTGTTCGGCCTGCTCGGCCCCAATGGCGCGGGCAAGACCTCGATCCTCGAGATGATCGAGGGCATGCTCCGCATCGACCGGGGATCGGTGACCATCGACGGAATCGACGTCGCCCGCGAGCCTGAACGGGCAAGAGCCTCCATCGGGATCACGCTGCAGAAGAGCGCCTTTCTCGAGCGCCTGTCGCTCTCCGAGCTGCTGGCCCTGTTCGGCGACCTGTACGGCAAGAAGCCTAAGGTCGACGAGCTGCTCGCTCGTGTTGGCCTCGAAGGGATGGCGAAGCGCCACGCCAAGACGCTGTCGGGCGGGCAGCAACAGCGATTCGCGGTGGCGGTCGCCCTGGTCAACGATCCGCCGCTCTTGTTTCTGGACGAGCCGACCACCGGCCTCGACCCGCAGGCCAGACGCAGCCTGTGGGACCTGATCAGGGAGCTTCGCTCGGCAGGGCGTTCGATCGTGCTCACCACTCATTACATGGAAGAGGCTCAGCAGCTGTGCGATCGGGTCGCGATCCTCGACTCGGGACGGATCCTGGCGCTCGACACGCCCTTCGCGTTGGTGCAACAGCTGATCGATTCGGGGTTTCACAAGGAAGTGATCGTGTGGCCAGCCGACCTCGAGGACGTCTATCTCCACATCACCGGCAAGCAGTTAAGGGAAGGCTGACATGAAGGCTCCATTTCGGGCGTACTCGTCACTGACCGCCGCCAACCTGAAGATGTACGCCCGCAATCCCGTCGCGTCGTCGTCGCTCTTCCTAGCCCTCATCGTGCTGCTGGTCCTGTTCAAGCTCGTCTTCGACAGCCCAGGACCGCATACCAGGCTCGTCATCGTCGACGCCAGCAACGGTGGGGCCGCCACCTTGACCCAGGACCTTCGCGCCGTCCCCACCTTCGATGTCAGCGAGGCGACTCAGAATGCGGCGCGAGCCCAGCTCGGCGCGGAGACCGCGGACATCGAACTCCTGATCCCCGCGAGCTTCGGGCAGGAGGACGCATCCGGCCGGCCCGTGCCCCAGCAGCTGGCCATTGCTTACCGTCCCGGCACGCCAGGGCAGTCGGCTCTGCCTCTCCTCAAGGCCACGATCGAGGGCTACAACGAGACGGTCCTCCATCAGATTCCCCCGGTGTCGATCGCTGCCACGCCGTTCTCGAGCAGATCGACAGGGCCGATTGACTTCCTGTTGCCTGGAATCGTGGCCTTCAACATCATCGGGAGCGGCCTGATGGTCGCGGCGGGCACGTTCTCGAGCTACAAGTCGACCGGCGTGCTCCGCCGGTTGAAGGCGACCGGCATCAGCGCGTCAGTCTTCGTGCTCTCGCACGCCACCTCTTCCTTTGTGCTCGGCGTGGCTCAGACCGCGGCCATCCTCGTGGCGGCCAGCCTGCTGTTCGGCGTTCATCTGGACATCCCCGCCCTGTTTCTGCTCCTCGTCACCGGGTACCTGGTCTTCCTCGGTGTGGGCCTTGCCATCAGCGGCTGGATCAAGGATCCGCAGCGCGCGACGGCCGTCGCCCAGAGCGTCGCGTTCCCTTTGATATTCATCGCGCTTCTCTCTTCTTCGCTGCCGCCGAGCATCGCCTCCGTCACAAAGTTCCTTCCTGTCTCGTTCGTCACCGACGGCATGCAGCAGCTGAGCACAGGCGCCACGCTCGGATCTGTTGAGCTCGATCTGATCGCACTTGCCGGATGGGCTGTCGTTGCGCTGGTGGCGGCCGGTCGAGTGTTCCGCTGGGAGTGACGCGCCCACTCGCGGGAGCCGACGGCGTCAGCGCAACTCGGCGCCCCGCATGGCGCCGGGCTGCCGGGCGCCTCGCGCCGACGAGAAGAAGGCGACCACCGCGCCGATCAGGGCCATCAACAGGTCGTTGACGCTCCGATAGAGCAAGGCTGCGGCAGCGGCCGTCGCCACCGCCACGCCCTGGACAGCGAGCAGCCCCGTCATCATCCCTTCGTAAACGCCGAGCGCTCCGGGCAAGACCGTCAGGCCGGACAGGACCTGACCCGAGGCGTAGATGAATGCGACCTGCGGCACACCTACGCCACCCGCGTGCACCGCGACGACAGCGAGCCCGTAGAGGCTGATCGCGAGCGCTGAGCAGACAGCGTCGGCCATGAGGATCGGCACCGCAACCGAGGGCTTGACCAGCCGTCGCACCGATGGACCGAGCAGGGCCAGCTGGGGCGCGAAGCGACGGAACAGGGCCATGCGGGTGACCCAGGCGACCAGCGGGTCGTAGAGCCTCGGCCAGAGAAGGACCGTGAAGATCGCGATCTGTGGCGCCAGCGCGATGGCGAAGGGTGCACGCACGATCGGGTATTCGATGGCCGCCGGCACCATCGTGAGCGACAGCACGAGGAAGTAAGCGAGGTCGTCGAAGATGACGGCCGCGGCCACCATCCCGACGTCGAGACGCCCGCTCTTCGTCGGGCGCAGGATCGGGACGCGCCAGAGGTCTCCGCCGGGAACGACGTCGAACGCCTGACTGATGAACGTGACCCGGACAGCCTGGCGCAGGCTGACGTCGACTCCGACGCCACGAAGGGCGATCCACCAGGCGACGCTGTGGAAGAAATAAAGGAGAAGGACCACTGGCAGCATGGCGGCCAGGGCGACCGGGTTGGCCCCCTCGAGGGCCCCCGCCACCTGGCGGGGGTCGACGGCGACGATGAGCGCCGCGACGCCGACCAGGCCGGCCACGATGATCCAGTGGGAGCGCAGTGCGGAAAAAAGCGTGCGCCGTCTCATCGTCGATTTCCCAGCGCGGCGGCGTGGCTTGAGCTCATCCAGACCTCTGCCGGCCACCTCTCGCGCGCCCGACCGCGCAGCCGGTCCAGCCCGGCCGGATGGTAAACGGCGTCCAGACCGGCCAGGAAGTAGCGCTCAAGTGCGGTCCGCCAAGTGTGAGGCAGCTCGCCAACCTCAAAGCCGGCGAGACCGCCGCCGGCGCCGATCAGCGACACGCCGTGCAGGGCTGCTACGGGCCCCAGCTCGCCGGCTGCGATCCGCTGGCCCAGCGCGACCAGATCGGAGCGCAAGGTGCGCATCACCCGCCAGGTGCTGTAGCCGGGTTCGGTCCTCATGGCCAGCAACCGGCGGTTTGCGAGATGCAGCTCCACGATCGGGTCCCCGTGGCGGACCAGCGAGCCATCCTTGAGACGGTGGTCGGCGCCTCGTTGATGCTCGACGCGAAAGAGAAGCAGCCCGCCGGGCCGGGCCTCCCGAAGAGGATGGCGCCTCAGCATGAGGCGTTCCCAGCCGGCCCAGACGGCGAGCGGCCCCGTGGCCCGTCCGGCCCCCGCCCGTCCGAGCCTCAAGATCATCCACGGCAGCTCCCGCCACCGACCGGGTGCCTGGCGCAAACGTCGCGGGCGCGCGGCCGTGCCGGCAGTCACGTCACCACCGCCTGAAGCACGGTTTGGGGCACCACGTTCCGTCATCCCCCGTGATTCCAGTCTGACGCCTTGCGACGCCAGGCGGCATTAGGACCCCGGCGCAGGCGGTCGCAGACGTGAAGTTGAGCTTTACACGGCCGAGCGGCGGGGTCGATGTGCTAGAACGGGACGGTTTGGTCTCCGACCTGATTTCATCCTCGCAGCCGGCTGCCAGCGGCTCCCGCGTCTGAAGCGGGCACCGCAGCGAAGCCGGCGCCATGGAGGCGCTTGACCCTATGTCCTTCGTAACCCGCGTCGCGCTCCGGATGGGGGTGGTGGTCCTGCTGGGCGTTGTGCTGCTCTTTGGAGTCGGCATCTACGCCGCCACCCAGGTTCAACAGGACCTGCTGCCGGACATCTCGGTGCCGGCCGTCATCGTGATCACGCCTGATCCGGGCGCCTCGCCCGACGTCGTGGATGGCCAGGTGACCGTACCGATCGTGAATGCGATGCAGGGGCTCACGGGGGCCGACACCGTACAGTCCCAGTCCAGCCAGGGGGCGTCCCTGGTCTTCGTGTTGTTCAGGGATGGCATCGACCTCAAGTCGGCCGTGCAGGACGCCAACGGCGCGCTGTCGAGGCTCCGGCCCCTGCTGCCTGCGGCGGCCCAGTCGTCGACGGTCCAGACCTTCTCGACCAACAGCCTGCCGATCCTCGAGTACGCCGCGTCGGCGAACGAACCGCTCGGAGACCTCGCGGGCCAGCTCAGGATTCAAGCCCTGCCCAAGCTCAAGGGACTGGCGGGGGTCTCCACGGTCACGCTGACCGGGGCACCCACCGACGAAGTCGACGTCACTCTGAACCCGCTCAGCCTGGCCAACCATGGTGTAACCGTCGCCCAGGTCGCGGCCGCTCTGCAGCAGGCGGCCGTCGTGGAATCCGTCGGATCTCTGAAGGAGGGCTCGGCGACCGTCCCGTTGCAGGTGAAGGGTTCGCTCACCAGCCTGGACCAGATCGGCCAGGTCACCGTTTCCTCCCCCCAGGCCCAGCCTGTGAGCGGCCGGCCCACTGCGCCACTCACGGTGAGCGAGCTCGGGACGGTGGAGATCGCCTCGGTGGCCGCCGACACGATCACCCGCACCAACGGCAAGCCGAGCATCGGTCTGCAGATCGTCAAGGGCCCCAATACGAACACCGTCACCGTGGCCAATGAGATCTGGTCGGCGCTACCTGGCATCCAGTCGTCGATCGGCCACGGCGTTCACCTCGAGCCGATACAGGATCAGTCGACGCCGATCACCGATGCGATCGGAGTGATCTTGCGCGAAGGCCTGCTCGGCGCGTTGTTCGCGGTGCTAGTGATTTTCGTGTTCCTGCGGAGCGCGCGAGCCACCCTGGTCGCGGCCATCTCTATCCCACTGTCCCTGCTCGTCGCGCTGATCGTCCTGTGGTGGCAGGGGATCACTCTCAACATCCTCACCCTGGGCGGGATGATGGTCGCGATCGGCCGTGTCGTCGACGACTCCATCGTCGTGCTCGAGAACGTGAGCAGGCATGTGGCCGAGGGTGAACGCCCTCTTGCCGCGGCGTACACGGGCGCGCGCGAAATCACGACCGCGGTTTTCTCATCGACTTTGACCACGGTCGCGGTGTTTCTCCCGATTGCTTTCCTGACCGGCATCGCCGGCAGCTTCTTCAGGCCGTTCGCGCTGACCGTCGTGGTTGCGCTTCTCGCCTCGCTGATCGTCGCCGTCACGGTGGTGCCCTTGCTTGCCGCCCGGCTGCTGCCACCGACTCGAACCCAAGGCAATGATCGCCGGCTTCAGTGGAACTGGATGCAGCGCACGTACGTCCCCGTCATCCGCTGGGCGACGGGCCACCGGCTGATCACGATTGCCGCGGCGGCCTCGTTCTTCCTGGCCTCGATGGCACTCATACCGCTTTTGAGAGTGAACCTGCTCGACCAGTCGTCAAGCCCGACGTTCCCGATCAGCCTCACCATGCCCGCGAACACGACCCTCGCCCAGACCGACCTGGAGACCCAGAAGGTCGAAACCCTGATCGCCGGCGTTCAGGCAGTCAAGGCCTACCAGGCGACCGTTGGCGGCCAGAGCGACCTGACCGCACTTTCCGGCACGGTGCCCGCCGACCCGAGCCAGGCTTCGGTGGTGGTCCTCGTGCAGAGCGGGCAGTATGACAACGCCCTCGCAGGGGTGAAGCACGCACTCAGCCTCTACCCGGGCCCGGCCAAGCTCCAGGTCGGCCAGGCGCAGAACAGCGCCAACGCCAGCAGCAGCCAGATGCAGGTGGACGTCCGCGCCGGTGATACCGCCACCCTCCAGTCCGCGAACGATCTGGTGTTCACCGCGCTTTCCGGGGTTAAGGGCCTCGAGCAGCTCAAGACAAACCTGGTCATCTCCAAGCCCCAGTACCAGCTGGTGCCAACGGACAAGCTTTCGGCCTCGGGCCTGAGCATCCAGACCATCGCCGGCCTCGTCGCCCAGCAGATCAACGGCCAGGTCGCGGCTCAGGCCAACCTGGCGCAAGGCACGATGCTGGTCAGGGTCCAGCTGCCACCCGGCACGGCGGACACTCCGGAGTCCCTCGCCAGCTTGCCGGTGCCAACGGCGCTCGGCATCGTTCCGCTTTCGACCATCGCCACCGTTCAACTGGTTCAGGGTCCGCAGACCGTCAACCGGGTTAACGGCGATCTTGACGCGACGATCACAGGCACCATCACGGCCAACGACACGCGCGCGGTCCAGACCAGCGTCGGCAACGCGCTCTCCGCCACCGCGCTGCCGCCGGGCGCCTCCGTTTCGACGGGCGGCGTCTTTGCGCAGCTCTCGACGGTGCTGAATCAGTTCGCCCTGGCGCTGCTCGCAGCGATCGGACTCGTCTACCTGATCATGGTCGCGACCTTCCGTTCGCTGCTCAAGCCGCTAGTGCTCCTGGTCTCGATCCCGTTCGCCGCGACCGGCGCGATCATCGCCCTTGTCGTGACCGACACCTCGCTTTCCCTCCCTGGGCTGATCGGAGTCCTGATGCTGACCGGCATCGTGGTGACGAACGCGATTGTCCTGCTGGATCTCGTCGAGCAGTACCGAGACCGCGGCCTGAGCTTGAAGGACGCCATCGTGGAGGGGGGCCGGCACCGCTTGCGGCCGATCCTGATGACTGCACTGGCCACCATGCTCGCCCTCGTCCCGCTGGCGGTGATCGGCGCGGGCGGTGGGGTGGGAGGAGCTTTCATCAGCCGCCCGCTCGCCATCGTCGTCATCGGTGGATTGTTCACCAGCACCGTGCTCACCCTGGTGCTGGTCCCGGTGCTCTACTCGCTCGCATCTCGCTTCGCCGGCGAGAGGTCGACCAGAGGGCTTGACGAGATGTTCAACGCAGCGGAGGACCGGCGGTTCAAGCCGCTGGGCCTTCGCACCGGCCCGGCGCCGATCGCGTCCCGCTACCTCTTCAGCCTGACCCTCGAGCCCGAGCCTGGCCGGATGGGTGACCGTGAGGTGCTCGAGGCGCTGGCGCGTCAGGGGCTGGCCGTGGAACCCATCGAGGGAACCTCGAAGGTTCGAGTCGTCTCAGTCGAGGTCGAGGCCGCCTCCACCGTGGAGGCATCGGTGAAAGCCATCGAGCAGGTGCAACGGATCGTGCCGCCGACCGGGTACCGAATCTCTGAGCCCGAGCGTGTCGCGCCGCCCAATGCGCCGGCGCCCAAAGATGCAGCCAGCTCGAAAGAGCGAGAAGAACCGGTCAAGCCGGCGGACTCACCGAAGAAATAGTCCAGCCGGTCTCGCCGTCTAGGCCTTTTCGTCGGGGTGCGGCGAAGGCCCCGGCCCATTCGAGCCCTGGAACTGGGCGGCCTGGAACTTCGCGTACGCCTCGAGCCGCCGAGCGACGAGGTCGTGAATGCTTGCCTCTGGGTAGCTCCCATCCTGGTTTCGCGCGCCTGCCGGCCGCCCGGTCAGGACCTCGATGCCTTCGTCTACGTGATCCACCGCCCACAGGCTGAACCTCCCATCGCGCACCGCTGCCACGACCTCGTTGGACAGCATCAGATTCGCTACGTTGGCCGCTGGGATCATCACGCCCTGCTCGCCCGAAAGGCCCCGTGCTCTGCACACTCTGAAGAAGCCTTCGACCTTGTCCGTGACCCCGCCGACGGCCTGCACGTTGCCGTGCTGGTCGACGGAACCGGTCACTGCGATGTTCTGTTTGAGCGGGACCTCCGCCAGTGCCGAGAGCAGGGCGTACAGCTCGGTCGATGAAGCCGAGTCGCCCTCCACCTCGTCATAGGACTGTTCGAATGTGAGCGTCGCGCGCATGGCAAGAGGATGCCGCTGGGCGTAGGTGCTGGCGAGGTAGCCGGACACGATCAGGAATCCCTTGTTGTGAATCGGCCCGCCGAGCTCCGTCTCTCGCTCGATGCTTTCGACCGTGCCTCGTCCCATCGCGACTGTCGCCGAGACCCGGCACGGAATGCCAAATCGGTGATCGCCGAGCTCGATGACCGACAATCCGTTGAGCTGCCCAACCCGCGAGCCTTCGGTCTCGACGCGCAGGGTGCCGTCGTCAATGAGCCCGCGCAGGCGCTCCTCGGGCAAGCTCGACCGCCGGTCCTTCTCGGACACCGCGCGTTCCACGTCCGTGGCCAGGACCAGAGTCCGAGAGTCCTGGTCCGCCCAGTAGCTCGCCTCCGTCACGAGGTCGGCGACGTCACGAAGTCGCGTCGACAGCTTGCGCTGGCTCTCCCGCCATCGCGCCGCCTCCTCGACGACGCGGCCGACAGCCCCACGATCGAAGTGATTCAACTTCTTGTCGTGAACGCACCGGCTGACGAAGGCGGCGTAATCCGCCACGCGCTCGGCGGTCCAGTCCACCTCAGGAGAGAAATCCACCTTGACCTTGAACAGCTCCCTGAAGGTCTCATCGATCTGATTCAGCATCTGGAAGAGCTGCGGGGTGCCGACCAGCACCACCTTCGTGTGCAGCGGCATCGGTGCGGGGGAGAGGCTCGCGGTGGGTAGGGCGGAGAACTGCTCGCCCAGATTCTCGATCCGCACCTGCCCGGTGCTCAACGCTCTCATCAGCGCCTCCCATGCGAAGGGGCTGCGCAGAATGTCGGCGGCCTCAAGGATCAAAAAACCTCCGTTCGCGCGGTGAAGGGCGCCGCCTTTGATCTGCCGGAAGTCGGTGACCATCGTGCCGAAGGTCGCCCTGTACTCAACCCTTCCGACGAGGTTGTAGTAGGTGGGATTCGTCTCCACGATGATGGGCGCGCCCTTGAGCCCGGTGTTGTCGACGATGACGTTCACACGGTAGTGGTTCGTTTGGTCCATCGCCATGGCCGCTTCGACCGGTGAGGCCGGCTCGGGGCCGCCTGCTTCGGGGCCCGGCCTTCGGAAGTCGGGCAGGTGATTGGGAACGTCCTCTCCAATGCGGTCGAGGTGGGCGACGACGCCTAGCTGGAGCGCGTACTTCTCGCGCAGGCCGTTCAGAAGCGGCTCGATGGCGAATCTCGCGATCTCGCGGTCGAGACCGGCCAGCTGCTCCAGACCTTCTCTTTCGAGCTGGCTCAGGCGGCGGAAGGTGATGCCGAGCTGGGCCTGCACCTCGGCGCCGCGCTTCTCCAGATCGAGCCGCTCGGCCTCCGGCAGGCTCTCGATGCCCTCGGGCGACATCGGCTTGCCGTCGCGAGCCGGGGCGGCCACTATCCCGTTCGGGGTGGCCTCGACGGCAAAGCCGCGATCGCGTGCGAAGCGACCGAGGTCTTCGAACAGCGGCTCTCGCTTCTGTGCGAGCTCGGCGGCAAGGTTGCGCCTCCGCTCGCCATAACGCTCGGTTTCGAAGGCGTGAGTGATCTGCTGGCGGGCCGAGCGGATGAAGGTTTCCATGTCGGAGGCAAGCTCGCGACCGCGCCCGGCCGGGAGCCTGATGACCAACGGTCGGTCGACCTGGTCGAAGTTGTGGACGTGGATCCAATCGTCGGGAGTCGGTCTCTGCACTGCGAGATCGCCGATGAAAGCGCGCGCCGTGCTTGTTCGCCCGGTGCCGCTCAGACCGGTGGCGAACAGGTTGTAGCCGGGCCGGTCGATCCCGACGCCGAACCGAAGGGCTTCGAGCGCACGATCCTGGCCCAGGGTCCCTGCCAGGGGTGGAACATCCGCCGTGGAAGCGAAGGGGAGCGAAAGAGGGTCCACGCGCCTTCGCAGCCGGTCGGCTTCGACCCGCCGTCCATCCACCTCACTCACGGTAGGCGCAGGAGCTTGTGGATTCCCGGGCCGATGGTCCTCAGGGTCGCGAGGCGGACGGCCTATGACGCTTGCGCCAGAGGTAGATAAGAAAACTTGACTTTCCACCCAGTTGGGATTAATAATTTCAATTGCATGAGCGACACATTCCAAGATTGGTCAGATCTGATCAAGCTGACCCAGGGTCGGGCTCTGACCGTGGAGAGGATTCGCCTGGCCGACGACGGGACCGCCCTGGAGGGACGGTGGGAGCTTCCTCAGCTCGCTCGTCTCAGCGCCGCGGATCAGATCTTCGTCGTCGCCTTCGTGCGCTCCCACGGATCGATCAAGGAGATGGAGCGGGTCTTCGGGGTGAGCTACCCGACGATCAAGGCCCGGCTCAACAGGCTGAGCGAGAGCCTCGATTTCATCGAGACCAACCCCGCGCCTTCGCGCGCCGAGATCCTCGAGCGGCTGAAGCTCGGTGAGATCGACGCCGAGACCGCAATTCAAGAGCTGGAGAAATTGAGATGACTGAGAACCGAAGACAGGTGCTTGAGATGCTGGCTGACCGCAAGATCACCGCCGAAGAGGCTGACCGGCTGCTCGCGGCACTGGACGCACCCGACAGCTCCTCGCCATCAAGCGCGCAGACGGTGGCGACTAAGGCGCCCGCCCCCAAGTTCCTACGCGTCATGGTTGATGCCAACGACAAGGAGGACGGGCCGGTTCACATCAACGTGCGCGTGCCGCTCATGCTGCTGCGCGCCGGCGTCAGGCTGGCGAGCCTGATTCCCGGTCCGGCGCAGGCGCGCGTCAACGAGGCTCTGCGCGAGCAGGGGGTGCCTTTCGACGTCAGTCAGATCAAGCCGGAGAACATCAACGAGATCATCGACCATCTGAGCGATTTCTCCGTCGACATCGACCAGAAGTCCGACGACGTCAAGATCAAGATCTTCGCGGAGTAGCGAGGCTGGACCGTGGAGCAAACGGAGCTAGCGGCCGCCACCCGAGCTCCACGAGGAAACCCGCTGGCGGTTTTCCGCTCCGGACCGTTTCGCAACCTGTGGATCGCGTCCGCGCTATCGCTGTTCGGCGACTTCTTCAGCTACATCGCGATGGCGTGGCTTGTCCTGCAGCTGACTGGCTCCAGCCTTGCGCTGGGCTCCGTGCTGGTGGTTCAGGCGGTGCCCCGCGGCCTGCTCATGGTGGTCGGCGGCGCGCTTGCGGACAAGCTGTCGCCGCGCCTCACCATGCTCGGATCGATGGGGCTTCGCGTCTGCCTTGTCGCTCCCCTTGCCGCGCTCGTGCTGTACGGGCACATCGAGATGTGGGAGCTGTACGTGGCATCCGCCGTGTTCGGCGTCGTGGACGCGTTCTTCATGCCCGCCCGTACGTCGATCCTCCCGAGGATCATTGACGATTACCTGTTAGAGCAGGGCAACGCCGCCCTCAACGTCACCGCTCAGGCGACGGTGATCGCCGGGCCTGCAGCGGCGGGGGTGATCGTCGCGGCATTCGGCACCGGCTGGGCCTTCGCCGGCGACGCCGCGTGCTTTGCGGTTGGTTTCATCTTTGTCCTCCTGCTTCCGCGTATCTCCAGCGGCGCGCCCGCAGGCGAGCTGGGCAAGAGCGCGGCCGGAGGCGGCCTGGGTGGAGAGATCCTGGCCGGCTTTCGCTACGCGTGGTCGGACGTCGGAATTCGCGCTGCGCTTCTCGTGATCGCAGCCGTCGATTTCGCCGCCAACGGCGCGCTGGGTGTGGGCCTGCCGACGCTGGCGCACGCGCGATTCGGCGCCGGCGCCGTGGGCCTGGGCTTGCTGCTGGGCGCCTGGGGGGTGGGGGCAACCGTGGGTGCAGTCGGCGCAGGGATCATTCGCCCACCGAGACGGTTTGGATGGCTCATGGTCGTGACCTGCGCCTGGATCGGGGTTGGGATCGGCGTGGTGGGCGTGGTGCCCACGCTCGTGCCGGCGGCGGTCACCATGGGCGTTGCCGGCATCGCCACCGGGGCGATCAACACCTACGGGGTGAGCTGGCTCCAGCGACGAACGGACCACGCGATGCAGGGTCGGGTCATGTCCCTCGTGATGCTGGCCTCGATGGGGCTGACGCCGGTGGCGTACGCGGCCTCCGGCGCGGTGGCCCAGGCCAACGTGACGGTCCTGTTCCTGCTCTGTGGAGCGCTCATCCTGGCCACCTCGGCGCGGGCTGCATTGAGTCGCAATATCCGGTCCCTGTAGCGCATCGAAGCCGGTAACCTGAGCCAGAAGAACCGTTCCCAGCAAATCCACAGGGTCCGTCGAGGTTCCTCACAGCTTCCGAAGGCACTCTGAGAGCACGAAAAGCGCTAACCAGGCGTTACCGGAGGCAGAAACCCTGATGTCGGAAACCGAGAATCAATTCAACCCCTCGCTCGAGCCGGCGACACCGATCGTCGCGACTCCAGACGAGCCGGCGGCGCCGGACCACGCCCTGCTCCCGCCGGTACCGCCCCCGCCTGCGGGCGCCCCCGCAGCCTGGGCGCCAACGACTCCACCCGGCGCCAGCAACTCTTTGTGGTACAGGCTCGCGGCCGCCGTCGTGCTGGCCGCGGTAATCGCCGCCGCCGCCGGGGCGGGGATCGGGTTCACCGTGGCCCGGAACCTGGCCGGATCCAGGGTGGCCCAGTCGAACAGCCAGCCGGAATCCCCGCTTCAGCCGGAGAACCCGGCCACGGGCGGTTCGACCGGCAGTGGCGGCAGCCTGAACGCCGCAGCGATCGCGGCCAAGGTCGACCCGGCCATCGTGGACATCAACACCGTCGTCGGCTCGAGCCAGGCTGCCGGCACAGGCATGATCCTTACCTCGTCCGGCGAGGTGCTCACCAACGACCACGTCGTCCATCTTTCTACGAGCATCTCGGTCACGGTCCAGGGCCGCGCGCAGCCCTACACCGCGCACGTGATCGGAGTCGACCAGTCCGCGGACGTCGCCCTGCTTCAGATCGAGGGCGTTTCCGGACTGCCCACCGTCAAGCTGGCCAGCTCCTCGGCCCTGGCCGTGGGCGATGCCGTCGTCGCCATCGGCAACGCGCTCGGAGCCGGCGGAACACCGCGCGCGACCCAGGGCACCATCACCGCGCTCGACCAGAGCATCACGGCTGGAGAGGGCGGCAGCCAGTCCGAGCAGCTGACCGGAATGATCCAGAGCGACGCTGTCATCTACCCAGGCGACTCCGGTGGGCCACTGGTGAACGCGAGCGGGCAGGTGGTCGGCATGACCACCGCGGGCCAGCCCCAGGGCTTTCGGTCCTCGGCCTCCACCGTCGGTTACGCAATTCCGGCGGACAAGGCGCTGAGCGTCGTCAACCGGCTGCGCGCAAGGGAGCAGGCTTCGGACCTCACGTATGGACAGGTCGGGTACCTCGGGGTCTCGGTTCAGAGTCTCGACTCGGCAAGCGCCGCCCAGCTCGGACTGAGCCTTTCGTCGGGAGCACTGGTCACCCAGGTTGTGTCGGGCTCTCCGGCAGATACGGCAGGGCTCCCTCGCTACGCGGTGATCACCGGATTCGGAGGCTCGAGCATCACCTCAAGTGACGGTCTGGGCACCGCGATCAGGTCGCATCAGCCTGGCGAGTCGGTTTCCATGACCTGGGTCGCCCAGGACGGGTCGCACTCGGCCGATGTCACGCTCGCTGGAGCGAACCCCTAAGAGAGCCGATCAAGGCGTTAGACCCTGCGTGGTCTGGGCGGCCGCGAGCTGCGTCACACACCCAGGCGCGCATGGCGCCGATGAGAGGAAACCGTCAGGTTTCCTCTCATACTTGAATCCCGTATCCTTGTCGGGCTGTGCGAATAGTCGTCAAGGATCCTGAAGAGTTCGAACAGGCCCTCCGCGAGTTCCGCCGCAAAGTGCAGGAGCAGGGCCTGGTGCGGGAGATGCGACGCCGTTCGCACTACGTGCCGCCCGCCGAGGCTCGAAAGATCAAGAGCCTCCGCGCCCGCCGCCGCCGAACGCGATAGAGGTAAACTAGAACCGTTCGGTGACCATGGCGGAGGGGAGACACCCGTTCCCATTCCGAACACGGAAGTTAAGCCCTCCAGCGCCGATGGTACTGTCGGGGTAACCCGATGGGAGAGTAGGTCGTTGCCGAGCGTTCTTATAAGTCCCGGGGCGAGAGCCTCGGGACTTAGCTTTCTTGGGGGGCGGGAGCTTCGGCCACGCTCTCGGCGTTGAGGGTGGGCAGCAGCAAGTAGCACCGGACGCTGAGCAGCACCAACAACCCCACCAGCGCCAGCACCACATCGAGCACGACCTGGCCCACGCGAGCGTGGAAGAGAAATATGAGCACTCCCTCTGCCACACAGCCGGCGGCAAGGATCGGCACGAAGACGCGATCGTGCACGGCCATGAAGAACTGGACAAGCAGATTGTTCAGCGAAAGTGCGAGGCCGATCACGCCAACAGGGAAGACCAGAGGTACCGCATCCTTGAAGCTGGGCCCGAAGAGAACGCCCACAACGACGCTGGGAAACGCGGCGAAGACGACGAGCGCCGCAGATCCCAATGCGGTGAGGATGCCCGCCGAGTAGAGGAGGATGCGTCCTGGGTGCTGTTGCTTCGCGACCGCCTCGACCACTCTCGGAAACAGGACCTGGCTGACGCTAAGGGTCAGGAAATAAAGGATCGTGCCGATCTTGTTCAACCCGCCGTAGATTCCGCCGTCGTGGCTGTTCAGGTAATGCTCGGCGAGGATGACGTCCTGGTTGTAGAGAATCTGTACGCCGATGATCCCGGCGGCCGCCGTGAGCGAGAAACCGGCCATGACTCGAAGGCGCACGCGAGCCCCTGAGCGGCGGAAGTGATCGCGCAGCGAGTAGAGGCCAAGGACGAAGCAGACCAACAATCCCGCCAGGACGGCGGCCATCGCGCCCGATACCGCGTAGCCGGCTTCCAGCAGGGCAAACACGGCGGCGGTTCGGATGACCAGCTCGAGCGAGAGGTTCAAAGACAGAGCCGGGAATCGCTGAAGGCCCTGCAGGATGCCTCGCGGGATGGCCACCTGCCAGACCAGCGCAATCGAGATGCCTAGGATCAGGATCGGGATGGTGGAGCGCAGATGCTCAAACGATGCGACCGGCCGCGCCAATAAGGCGGTCGCCAGAACCGCAAGCAGGCAGGGGATCGCGACCAGCCGCACGGTGCGGCCAAGAAGCGAGCGAACGCCGGCCTCGCCCTTGGCCGAGAGCGTGGCGGTGTATCGCGCGAGAACCACGATGAGGATGAGCGCCGGCGCCGTCCCCACCGCGTAGACGGCGATCAGGAACGCGACCTGACCGTATGTCTCCGGACCCAGCACCCGGCCCGCGATCGCGTGGTAGACAAAACCACCGACGCCGGCCACGAGGCCGCCTGCGAACAGAATCAGATTCTGCTGAACGAGCCGGTTCCGCCTGACCTGGGCCACGAGATGGCCGAGATCCAGGCGTCCACCGGTTACCACGATCCCGGGAATTGTAGATGACGCGTTGCGCGGGCCCCGACGGCGATAATCGTCTCGATGCCCGATCAAGGCAAGCCCATTGTTTCGGCTGTGGTGGTCAGCCACAACAGCAGCGACCAGATACTGGGCTGCCTCCAGGCTTTCTATTCGAGCGCCGACGTTCCCGTCGAGGCCGTGGTGGTCGACAACAACTCGTCTGATGGCTCCGCGGCCTCAGTGACCGCCGAGTTCCCGCAGGCGACCGTACTGGTCGAGACCAAAGACCTCGGGTACGGTCGCGCGGCGAACCTGGGCCTCGAGCGCTGTCAGGGTCGCTTCGTGCTGCTCCTCGCGCCGGACGTGATCGTGGCGCCGCAGTCCGTGGGCCGCATGTCGGACTTTCTCCTCACCCGGCAGGACGCGGCCGCGGTCGGACCGCGCCTGGTCACCGCGGACGGTCACCTGGATCAAGAAGCCCGGCGCGCATTTCCGGTGCCGAGCACGCTCTTCTACCGCACGGTCGGGCTGAGCCGCCTCTTTCCGACGAGCCCTCGGTTCGGCAGGCACAACATGGGCCACGTGCCGGAGACCGATGTGCACGAGATGGACGCCGGATCGGGCGCATGCCTGCTGCTCCGCCGGGCTGCACTGGACAAGGTGGGCTTCTTCGACCCGCGTTACTTCAATTTCGGCGAGGATCTCGATCTCTGCTACCGGCTCAAGCTGGGTGGCTGGAAGATCTTCTATCTGCCCTCGGCGGGGGCTGCTCACCGGGCTGGGAGACTCACGGCCGACAAGCAGCGGCGCCAGGCGTTCGAACGGCACAGGGCGCTCTGGACCTACCACTACAAGCACCACTCAGAGGACGTCTCGGCGTTCGGGAACGGACTCGTCTGGGCACAGATCTGGGGCGGCTACGTGGCCGAGAGGCTGCGCGGCACCATCAAGCGGCCAAGGGGAGCGAGCGGCTGATGTACCACCAGATCTCGCGCAACCGACGAAACAGCGTCATCGTGATCATCGGCTTCCTCGCGGTCTGGCTCCTTGCCGGCTTCCTGGTCGGTGAGGTCGCGTACGGGTCTGGTGGCGCGATTGCAGGCGCGGTGATCCTGGGTCTGCTCGGCATCGGCGCCGCGCTCTTCTCCTATTACTTCGGGTCGGCCACCGTGCTGAGCGCCGTCGGGGCCAGGGAGGCGGACCCGCAGCAGTTCCAGCAGCTCTACAACATCGTCCAGACGCTCGCCATCGGCGACGGGGTGCCCGTGCCAAAGGTCTATGTGATCGACGATCCCAGTCCGAACGCCTTCGCCACAGGACGCGACCCGGCACATGCCGCGGTCACGGTCACGACCGGCCTTCTGCGGATCATGAATCGCGAGGAGCTCGAGGGTGTGCTCGCCCACGAGATGAGCCATATAAAGAACTTCGACGTGAGGCTGCTGCTCGTGGTCACGACCATGATCGGTCTGGCGGCGCTGATCGCCAGCATGTACTGGAACGGTGCGTGGCGCATCCGGTCGCGTGACGAGCGGGCGGTGCTGGTGGTCTTCGCGATCGGAATCATCTTCACGTTGGTCGCGTTTCTGGTCGGTCCCCTGATGCAGCTAGCTCTGTCGCGGCAGCGCGAATCGCTTGCCGACGTGAGCGGGGTCGAGCTCACCCGAAACCCTGTCGGCTTGATCAGCGCGCTGAAGAAGATCGCCGACAATGACAAACCTCCCGTGAAGTTCAATCACGCGGTGGCCGCCATGTGCATCGACAATCCCACCGAGCACCACGGAAGCTTCTTCAACCATCTGTTCGACACTCATCCACCGATCGAGGAGCGAATCGCCGCATTGGAGAAGATCGCCAGCGTCAAAGAGACCTAGCAGCAGGTGACGCGGGTTTGACGGGCGTCTTGGTTCGCCTGCGTTGACCAGACGCGTTTCCGCGATGTCGCTTCTCGCCAGGTTCCTTCGCGTCCGGCGATCGGAGCTGAGGCGGACGCTCCAGGTCGCCGGGTTTGCCATCGTCCTGGGTTGGGCGATGTACACGGGGTTCAGCGCCGTTCAGTCGATATTCCTTAACAAGGCCGGGCCGCACGCCTACCCCCTCTTCTTCATCATCCTCGCGTTCGCGGTCTGGCCGATGATCGCGCTTCAGGGAGCTGTCACCCGGCGATTCGGGGTCGGACGGGCATTTCGCATGAACCTCCTCGCCAACATCGTGCTGGCCCTCGGGGTGTACGCCGTCTACGCGTATCGCGAGGACGCGACGGCGGCCTTCGCGGGCTATGTGATCTACTCGGTGGCTTTCGAGCTCGTGATGCTCCACTTCTGGAGCTTCGTCAGCCAGCACTTCAATCTGCTCGAAGGCAAGCGCATTTTTCCTGTCATCGCCGCCGGCTCGAGCGTCGGCTACATCCTCGCCGGCGTCACCACCACCCTGGTCGCGGTGTTCGCGACTGAGCCGCTCCTGTTCGTGTGGGCGTTCGGGTCGGCGGCGGCGGCCCTGATCTCGCTTGGCCTCGAGCGGACGTTGTTCCGACCCGCGGTGATCGAAGAGGCCGACGAGTTCTATGCCGTGCACGAGGCGGAGACGAAGGCCGGAGGCCCGATCGCCGCGCTCAAGTCCGCGAGCGGCTACCTGGCAGGCAGCCGGCTCGTGCAGGCGTTGGTTCTCCTGGCCCTCGTCCTGCAGGTTGCTGGGCGCATCGGTGACTACCTCGTGGCGCTGGTTTTCGTCAATGCCACCCACAACAACCTGCAAGCGCTGACGATCCTCATCGGCGATGCCTGGCTCGGAAGCTACCTCGTCCAGTTGATGGTCAGCCTGTTCGTGACGCCGTGGGTCCTCGACAAGCTCGGGGTCAAGAACGCCATCACCGTGCTGCCGGTGTTCACGCTGCTTGGTTTCGCCGCCGTCGCGGTCAACCCGGTGCTCTCCACCGCCCTGTTCCTCTTCGTCGTGCGAAACGGCCTCCAGACCGGGCTGGACGATCCCGCCGAGAACGTCCTCGGCACCGCCCTGCCCGCTCAGGTCGGGCCCAAGCTGAAGTTCCTGCTCGACAACGTGGTGCTGCCGGCCGCCGCGATCATCAGCGGGGTCGGCCTGCTGGTCGCCGAGCGGGCCGTCAACGAAGACGTCGTCGTGCTTGCCGTCACCGGCATCGCGGTTGGGGCCGTCTTCATCATCGCGGCCTTGCGCGTGCGGTCGCTGTACGTGGGTGCTATCTATGCGCGACTGCGGACTCACGCCCTGAGCCTTTCGGACTTCGCGCAGGCGCTTGGCCGGCCGAATCCCGTCCAGGTCGCGGAGCTGCAGGAGTACATCCGCGGCCACGATGAGAAGACCAGGCAGTTCGCCGCCGCGGCCCTGGGGCAGGCGGCGCCGGATGCCTTCACCGCCATGCTGTCGGAGCTGCTGAGCGCCGAGGATCCCGTCGTGCGCCGGATGGCATTCCAGATGGCTCCACCCGGGACCGTGTCGCTGAAACAGCTGGAGGCTGCGAAGGACGACCCGGACGGCTGGGTTCGCGCCGCGCTCGTGGTGGCAGGCGCAACGAGCCCAGTGCGTTGGGAGCGCGCCGACGCTGTGATGACCGAGCTTGAAAGCTCGGCCGACCCCGAGCTTCGCGCCGCGGCGGTCTGGGCCGCTTCGTTCATCGACGCGCAATCGAAGGTCTCTGCGGCAATGCGCGACAGCGCGCCGCGGGTGCGGCTCGAGGCGATGCGCAGCTTTGCCCGGATGAAGGGCAAGGTCGCCGACGTGGCTGAGGCGTTCATCGCCTGCCTGACCGATGAGGACGTCGAGGTCTGGCGGGAAGCACTCCGCCAGGCGGTCCGCTGGAGCGCGCCGCAGGGATACAAGGACGCATTCGCGACAGCCCTGTCGGCGGGCCTGGCCAGCGGCGACCGAGACGTCAGGCGCCTGGCGTCGGATGCGATGGCGGCACAGTCGCCCACCGCCATCCTGCTGTCGCTGCCGCTGCTCGCCGCGGGCAACGAATCTTCCGCGGCCACGGTCGAGGCGCTGGTCAGGAGCGGCCGGCCCGAGCTCTTCGGCCGCGCGCGCACCCACCTTGACGTGCAGCTTGCCAGCGCCGTCGACCTTGCGGGTCTTTCCGCCCGCCTGACCGCCGGACCGGCTCGCGTCAACGGAGCCGCTGCCGACGGCTACGTTCTGCTTCGGATCGGGCTCGACGACTACGTCCGCAACGCCACCAGCTCGGGGCTCGCCGCCATGCGAGCGCTTCACGCTAAGCGAGGTTTCGCCACCGTCGAGCGCGGCCTGCGGTCAGATGCGCAGCAGGCGCGCGTGGAGGCGCTTGAAACGTTGTTAAACTTCGGCCCGGGCTGGCTCGCCGAGCCGCTGTCGCGGCTCCTGGATCCCGAGTCCTTCGAATCGGGAACGGCGCGGCCTCTTTCGCGTGACGAGCTCGAAGCGCTCACCGGCCACCCTGACAAGTGGGTGGGGCGCACCGCGACTGCGGCCCTGCACGGACCCGATGACAAGATGAAGGAACTGATTGCGCTCAAACGGGTGCCGCTCTTCAGCGCCCTCACGCTGGAGCAGCTGTCGACGATCGACAGGCTCATGGTGACCCGGCACTACCTGAAGGGCGAGTCCATCTTCCAGAAGGGCGACGCCGGATCGGAGCTCTTCGTGGTCCTCGAAGGCGAGATTCGCGTACACCTGGATCACGACGGCGTCGAGGTGACTCTCGCGCGGCTTGGCGACAGCAAGGTCGTGGGGGAGATGTCGGTTTTCGACGAGGAACCCCGGTCGGCCAGCGCTCAGGCGAGCCAGGACACGACGGTGAGGGTGTTGCGGCGCGACCGCATGCAGGCGATCGTCCACGAGCATCCCGAGCTGCTGCTCGAGTTCGTCAAGAACCTGAGCCAGCGGCTGCGCTCGATGAACGAGCAGCTCAGAGGTCAGCCGGTGGCCGACCCCAACCCGGCAACGCGCCCGGCGGCGGGCTGATCACTCCGCCGATTCGGTCTCGGGGCGAACCTCGATCTTCTTGCGTGCGGCCTCGAGGCGCTCGGTGCAAATCTTCAGATACACGCGGGCCTCGTCGACCGCGCTGAGCGCCGCCTCCAGCGACAGCTCTCCGTCCTCGAGCAGCTTGAGCTTCTCGTCGAGCTTCTCGAGCGCCTGCTCGTAGCTCAGGGCCTCGTTCAATTCGTCACCTCGTCAACCCGACTGCCAACCCGTCCCTCGAAAAGCCGGATTTCAAGCCGCCGGCCCACCGCGGTGTCGGCGGCCGTGCGGAGCACGCCTCCCGTTTCCGCGTCCATCGTGATGCTGTAGCCGCGGGACAGGACGCCGTCGGGGCTCAGGGCCACCAGGCGCTGGCGCCGGTGCTCGAGGCCTCGCGTCGCCGCCGCGAACCGCTCGGCCAGGGCTCGGTCGAGACGAGCCGCAGCGCGCCGCCGGGCGAGGGAGCTCTGGCTGCGAGTGATGATCGAGCTCGCGGCGCTTCCAAGGCGGCGCCAGCGTTCACCCAGCGCGTCCTGGCGACGCGCGACCTGTGCGATCGGGCTGAGGCGGCCCAGCTCTGCAGCCGCCCTCGCCAGTCTCTCGACTCGACGCTTGATCAAAGCGGGCGGCACCTTGATCAAGCGTTCGCGCCTCGAGTTGATACGTTCGACTTCACGGGCGACCCGCCGCGCTATCTCGCGGTCCAGACGCCGCGCCTTCTCGCGTTGCTGCGCCAACAGATGGGATTTCTGCGGCACCACTCGCGCTCCGGCCTCGGTCGGCGTGCGGCATTCTGCGTCTCCGACGAGGTCGGCCACAGTGCGATCCGAGGTGTGCCCCAGCGCGGTGACGACGGGCAGCCTGGAGTCCAGGATCGCTCGGGCCACAACCTCCGTATTGAAGGCGTACATCTCCTCGAAGCTGCCTCCGCCACGGGCGAGCACGATCACGTCGGCGAGGCTCTCCTGATTGCACCTGCGCAGAGCGCGGGCGATGCTCGCCGGCGCATTCGCCCCTTGCACCTGGACCGGGTACAGGACGACGCTCATGTTGGGGAACCGCTCCCAGATGGTCTCCTGGAGATCGTGGATCACGGCGCCTGTCGGCGACGTCAACAATGCGACTGCCAACGGGAGAAAGGGGATGCTCCGCTTGCGCGACGGCTCGAATGCTCCCTCGGCTTCGAGGCGGCGCCTGAGCTCCTCCAGCCTCGCGCGGAGCTTGCCGACGTCGTCGAACTCGACCTGATCGACGACGAACCGAATCGTGCCGTACTGCGGCCAGTAATCGACGCGGCCGCGGAAGACGAAGGCCTGACCGTCCTCAGGCAGCGTGGCGAGGCGGCGCGCATCGTCGGCATAGATGAACGCGTTGATCAGGCTCTGACCGTCGCGAATCGCGAAGCTGTAATGGCCCTTTGCGCCCTGCTTCATGCTGCTGACCTCGCCCTTGAGCAGGACTGCGGTCAGTGGACGCAGCTCGCGCCTTATCTCGTTCGCCAGCTCGCTGACCGTGAACGGCCGCTGAGCTTCTTCAGGCCGAAGCATCTGGGGATTAGCTTAGCCCGGCTTCAGTGCCTCCCCATCCGGCCGGCCGCTTCGCGGCGGGCCACCTTCCCCGCTTGCGGGGGAGTTCCTAGCCCCCGATCTGGGACATCGACTTGGCCGGTTTGATGAACCCCGGCTTGTTGATCTGGTGCCCTTCCTCCTTGAGCCACACCGCAGTCTCGATCATCCGGCAAAGGTGGTCGTCCGAGGCGCCCGAGCGAATGAGGTCACGAAGCGGGGTCTCGTGCAGTGAGAAAAGGCAGGTTCGCAGCCCGCCTTCGGCGGTGAGCCGGACCCTGTTGCAGGAGGTGCAGAACGCCTGGCTCACCGACGAGATGAAACCGATTCCGCCGGGTGCGCCGTCTGAGAACTTGAACCTCGTCGCGGGGCCGGGTCGCGGATCGTGAACCGGGACGAGCGGGAAAAGGTCCTCGATCTGCTCCTGGATCCGGAGGCTGGGAACGACCTGCTCTTTGGTCCAGATGTTGTCGCCATCCAGAGGCATGAACTCGATGAACCGCACCTCGTAGCCTCGGTCGCGGGCCAGCCGCGCGAAGTCGACCACCTCGTCGTCGTTGTGGCCCTTCATGACGACCATGTTCAGCTTGATTGGCGACAGCCCGGCTTCGCTGGCCGCTTCGATGCCGTCCATCGTGCGCGCGAAGGCGTCGCTGCGGGCCATGTCATGGAAGCGGTCCGTGTGAAGCGTGTCGAGTGAGATGTTGATGCGCTTGAGCCCGGCCTCCTTGAGCGCCTGCGCCTTCTGCCGCAGCAGCACGCCGTTGGTCGTCATCGTGATGTCAAGCGAGGGATCGAGGGCGTTGATCATCCCGACCAGCTCCTCGACCTTGACCCGGACGAGTGGTTCGCCCCCGGTGATGCGGATCGTCCGCACGCCATAGCGCTCCACGAAGATGCGAGCGAGCCGGGTGATCTCCTCGAAGCGAAGAATGTCGTCACGGGCGAGCCACTTGAGGCCCTCGGCCGGCATGCAGTAGATGCAGCGGAAGTTGCACCGGTCTGTGACCGAGATTCTCAGGTCGTCGGCCACCCTGCCGTAGGAGTCTCTCAGCCGCCCCACGCTCACATGGCCGATGATAGCCGCGATGGGTTACGAGCACATCTTGGTCGAACGGGAGCCACCGATCGCCACCGTCACGCTCAACC
>JBIOJB010000028.1:0-29641 GCA_044450465.1 Candidatus Dormibacterales bacterium
GTTCTACCCCGACGAGCTGCTCGTCCCGTTCGCCGCCATGCGCCTGGGCCGGCCGGTCAAGTGGACAGAGGATCGCCAGGAGCATTTCACGGCGGTCAACCAGGAGCGCGGCCAGGTGCACGACGTCGAGGTCGGCTACGACGATCAGGGAAGGGTGCTCGCGCTGGACGTGGACTTCATTCACGACGCGGGCGCTTACACGCCCTACGGCCTCGTCCTGCCGATCATCACGGCGGGCCAGGTGCCCGGGCCGTATCGCGTGCCCAACTATCGGGTCAGGTTCCGCGACCTCTACACGAACGCCACTCCGACGTCGCCTTACCGTGGCGCCGGCCGGCCGCACGCGTGCTTCGTGATGGAGCGGACGCTCGATGCGATTGCCGCGGAGCTGGGGATCGAAAGGGCCGAGGTCCGCCGCCGCAACCTTATTCAGCCGGATCAGTTTCCTTACGAGGTCGGCGTCGCGTGGCAGGACGGCAACACGGTCGTCTACGACAGCGGTGACTACCCGGAGCTGCTGTCCAGAGCGCTCGCCGCGCTCGGCCCGCGGCCGGCGGGCGATCACGTCGGGATGGGCCTCGGCATGTACGTCGAGGGCACGGGCGTCGGGCCGTACGAGGGCGCTCACGTGCAGGTTCTCGTCTCGGGCAAGGTCGTCGCCGCGACGGGCATTCCCAGCCAGGGTCAGGCCCATGCCACGGTTTGGGCCCAGATCGTCGCGGATGAGCTCGGAGTGGACGTCGATGACGTCGAGGTCACGAGCGGGGACACACGCCGGTTCCGCTGGGGGGTGGGCACGTTCGCGTCGCGAGGCGCGGTGACCGCGGGCAACGCGATGGCGGTGGCGGCCCGTCTTGTGGCCGACAAGGCGAAACGAATCGCGGCCGACTACCTGGAGGTCGATCCGGGCGACCTCGAGCTCACCGGCGGGCAGGTGAGGGTGAAGGGCTCGCCCTCGAAAGGCATGCCGCTGGCGGCGGTCTCGGTCATGTCCAACCCGGTTCGCTACGCGTTCGGCGGCGGGACCGAGGCCGCGACCCAGTTCGCGTCAAAGAGGCGGCCGGGGCCGCCTCTCGCCGAAGGAGCCAATCCGGGGCTCGAGGCCACCGGCTACTACAGCCCGCCGGGCTCGACCTGGGCGGCGGGATGCCATGCGGCCTACGTTCGAGTCGACCCGAAGACTTTTCGTCTCGAGATCCTCAAGTACGTCGTCGTGCATGACTGCGGGCGGCTGATCAATCCGATCGTCGTCGAGGGCCAGATCGAAGGCGGGGTCGCGCAGGGAATCGGCGGCGCCTTCTATGAGCGCCTCGCCTACGACGAGGACGGGCAGCTGCGAAGCGCGTCCTTCATGGAGTTCCTGATGCCCTACTCGACCGAGGTGCCGGTGATCCAGATCGAGCACATCGAGACGCCGTCGCCGCTCAACCCGCTGGGCGTGAAGGGTGCGGGTGAGGCCGGCGTGATTCCGGTCGGCGCGGTCATCGCCTCAGCCGTGGAAGAGGCTCTCGGAGTGCCGGTGCGAGAGATGCCGCTGTCGCCGCTGAAGCTTTACGAGCTGGTGGGCGGTCAGCGGCTCATCGATCGGTAGCGCCATACGCCCATGGGGGCGAAGATCGCCAGCAGCACCACAATCCAGATCAGAGTGAGCTCGACCGGGTGCTGGGCCGGCAGGCCGCCCGCGGCGAACGGGTTGGGGTCGCCCCACAGCTGACGGGTGGCGGCGGTCAGCGCGCTTACCGGGTTCCACTCTGCAACCGGCCGCAACCAAGTGGGTAGGGATTGGGTCGGCACGAACACGTTGGACACGAACGTCATAGGGAACAGGACCGTAAAAGAGACCTGCTGAGCCACCTCCACGGTGCGCAGCGTGAGGCCGAGCCAAACACCGATCCATGACATGACGAAGGCGAAGAGCAGCAACAGGAGGACACCGGCGAAAAACTCGACCGGTCCCGTGTGGACTCGCCATCCCACGGCGTATCCGGAAACCATCAGCACGATCAGGATCCCGCCGTTGTAGACGATGTCCGCCAGCGTTCGCCCGCTGAGCACTGCGGACCGGGCCATGGGCAGGGAACGGAACCGATCCAGGATGCCCTTGTTCAAATCGTCGGTCATACCCACCGCAGTCGTTGCGGTGGCGAAAACGATCGTTTGAGCAAAGATCCCCGGCATCAGGTACTCGCGGTAGGACGCACCACCGGGGAGTGGGATCGCACCGCCGAATACGTAGGCGAAGAGGAGGACGAACATGACCGACTGGAGGATCGCGAAGATCGCCAGCTCCGGGATCCTCGGGACGCGCTTGAGGTTGCGCCAAGCGATCACCAGGCCATCGTCGAGCGCCTGGCGGAACCCGGTCATTGCTGGTCGCCTCCCGGGCTGAGGTCCGCGTGCTCAGCGGCCGGTGCGGCCGCGGTATCGGCCGCGTGGCCGGTCAGCGAGAGAAAGACATCGTCGAGTGTCGGGCGACGTAGGGCGATGTCGTCCAGGGCGATCTGTGCCTCGTCCAGGTCGCGGACCACTTGCACGAGACGGCGCGCGCCGCCCTCCGCTGCAACCGTGATCTTGCGCATGTGCTCGTCAATCGAGTGATCGCCGCCAGTGGATGCGCCGAGCACCTGAGCGGCACGACTGATGTCTCCCCGTGCATGCACGACGACCTCAATCCGCTCGCCGCCCACCTGCGCTTTGAGCTGGTCGGACGTGCCGCGGGCGATGATCCGGCCGTGGTCTACGACCGCGATCGTATCGGCCAGTTCGTCGGCCTCCTCCAGGTACTGGGTCGTAAGCAGAAGGGTCACTCCTTCCCTCACGAGCCCACGAATGACATCCCACATTCCAAGCCGACCCCGTGGGTCGAGCCCTGTCGTCGGCTCGTCGAGGAACAGGACGCGCGGCTTTCCGGTCAGCGCGCTGGCCAGGTCGAGCCGGCGCCGCATGCCGCCCGAATAGGTCTTGACCACGCGATCAGCTGCTTCGTTGAGCTCAAACGGCGCCAGCAGCTCGTCGGCGCGCCGGCGCGCCACGTCGCTCGGCAGCTGGTACAGGCGCCCGAACAGCCAGAGGTTCTCCCGGCCGGTCAGGTTCTCGTCGACCGCGGCGTACTGGCCCGAGAGGCCGCAGACCTGCCGGAGCTGCTGAGATTGGCGGACGACGTCGAAGCCTGCCACGGTGGCGTGCCCGGCGTCGGGCCTGAGGAGGGCGGTCAGGATCCGAACTGTCGTGGTCTTGCCGGCCCCGTTGGGGCCAAGCAGACCCAGCACCGTTCCCTCGGCCACGGTGAGGTCGAGCCCATCCACGGCCCGAACCTCGCTCTTGCGTCCCCGGTAAACCTTGACCAGGCCCTCGGCGACGATCGCGTCAGCCACCAGGCTCTACGACTCAGACATGAACCACGGCGGCCACGATGTTCCCTCCAGGCGGGCCCTGGTGCGAGTTGCGCTCCCCGCCGCTCACGTAGTTCGCCGTCCGGCCGGTGACCGACGCGACCAGCATGCCGCCCAGGGCCTTGCCGATCTGGTAGGCGTCCGTGTCGTCGAGCAGGGTGATCCTCTGCCCGCGCACCATGTCGCTGCCGGGAATCACCGATTTGGCGAACACGTGGACCAGTCGCCCCATGTCGGCCTCGTCCGGCAGGCCGCCCTCGAAGCGAAGCCCCGCGGCGCGCAGCGCGTTCCTCACGCCCTGGGCGTCGATGAAATCCTTCGTGACCGCGTGACCGATTCGCAGCGAACTGACCGAGCGTACTGAGTTGCCGAAGACGACAACCTCTCCGTGTCGCTTCTCTCCGCCTGAGGAGGTCATCGCCACCTCGGAATAGAGGTTCCAGTCGCGACGCACCACGGCGTCCGACAGGGACGATGCGCTGACTTCACCCAGCGCCAGCCCGACCCCCAGCGCGGCGGCGTCGTTGGCATAGGCGCCCGCGCCTTCGGGACCGAACGTGAGGTCATGCGAAACGACGCTCTCGCCCCGCGATTCGGCGTCCTTGATGCTCGCGGTGGTCAGACCGGGCACTTTGACCATGACCAGGTGGACGTCCTTCGGGTCGGTGAGGCCCGCGTCGCGCATGGCGGCGCGCGTGGCGTCGGCGACCTTGTTGATCTGGCCCATGCGTCCGACCTCTTCAGGCGCGATCGGCTCTGATCCGGCCCTGCCCACCACGAGCCGCTTGTCGTCCGGGCTGCCGGATGGCTCCTTGACCTCGACCCAGCGCCGCGTGACCGCCGCGATATGGGGCGTGATCACGCCCGGGCAGCCGCCCGAGAGCACGAAGATGACGCGCTTGGCCACCTCCTCCACCGGAACGGAAAGAAAGCGCGCCGTCCACTCGCGGAGCGCGACGTCGGCCCATACCCGGCCCCAGTCGTCGTGGGATCCGGTCCCTTCTGTCTTGCCGACCAGCGCGACAAGGGTGTCCGGCGACAGCCGTCCCTGGTCCGCGAGCTGCTGCAGCCCTGACGTGTCGGACGGGCTCGCCATGGGGCACACGAACATCTCAACCTGTTGAGCTTTCATCGCTTCATCTCCAACGACATGTCAGGAAGCTGCGGGCGGCCGCTGAAAGCCGAACCCGGGCGCCGATTCCAGCTGCTCCGCGAAGTCGAGCAGCTCGTATTCGCGGCTGAACTGACCGACGAGCTGCACGCCGACCGGCAATCCGTCGTGCAGCCCCGCCGGCAGCGAGACGGCGGGCACCCTGGCGAAGCTCACCGGCAGGACGAACTGGATGTAGCGTGACCACTCCTCACCGAGGAATGGCGGCACCTTCTCGATGGCCATGGGCATCATGCCGAGAGTGGGGGTGAGAAGAAAGTCGAAGTTCGACTGAAGCGGCCACGCCACCGTTCGGTTGGCGGCCATGGTCGCCGACTCGAACGCCTGGAAATACTCGATCGCCGTGAGCTCGCGCCCCTCGGCGGCGAGCTGCCTGATCCCTGGTCCGAGCTGATCAAGGTCCGCTGGAAAGCTGGCCATGCTGGCCCGCCTCACCACGGCGTAGCCGCTCGCCACGGGCTCGGGATCCCAATCGATCTCGGAGACCTGGTGACCCGCCGCAACCAGCGCCGAGACGGCTCGGCGGCACGCGTCGCGGCAGGCGGGGTCGACGCCGAGGCGGCTGGAATCCCGGTAGCCGATCCGGTATGGACCGAGCCTCGCCGGACCGCTTCCCGGCCCCGTGGCGCTGGCCACGGAAAAGAGCACCCTCAGGTCGGCGACGCTGCGGGCGATGGGTCCGCGAGACGAAAGCCCCGCGGCGTCCACGATCTCGCACGGAATCCGGTCCGGGGTGGGGCGCAGCCCCGCGACCCCGCAGCAGGACGCTGGGATGCGGATCGATCCGCCCATGTCCTCTCCCAGGGCCACCGTCGCCATGCCGGCGGCCACCGCCGCGGCGCTTCCGCCACTCGATCCGCCGGGAGTGACGCCTGCCCGCCAGGGGTTCTGGGTTGCGGGAAAGAGCGTGTTCACCGTGCCGATCGAGGCCGCGAGCTCGGGCAGGTTGGTCTTGCCCAGCACGGCGATCCCGGCCGCCCTGGCGCGCGCCACGGGCACCGCGTCTTCGTCCGCGCGACGATCCTTCCACGCCGGCGTGCCGTAGGTCCACGGCATTCCGGCAACCGGCTGGCTGTCCTTCACGGCGAGAGTGACCCCGGACTGCGGTCCAGGGCCAGCCCGTGCGTTTCGATCCACGTGGACGTACGCGTGAAGCTGGGGATCGAGCCGGGCGATCGCCGCCAGGTGGGCGTCGACCACCGCCTGTGGATCAAGCCGCCGCGATGCGACCGCTGCTGTGATCTCGGCTGCCGAGAGCCACGCGACGTCGCTCATCGCGGGCGCCTGCGCTCGCAACCGACCGGCCGGGTTCGGTTCAGTTGCGGCTCGAGCTCGAGTTCGCGACGAGCTCGCGCAGCCGTTGCCTTGTGAAGCGGCCGACGAACAGCGGCACGAACTGCGGGACCTTGGAGTTGGCGTGGCGCCCGCGCGACTCGTCGGCGGCGGAGTCGATCGACTCCTCGGAGATGAGGCCTCGATACTCGCTCTTGATCACGCGCAGCTCGGACTCCACCTGCTTGAGAACGGTTCCGTCGAAAGCAGCTTTCATGGCGGTCCTTATCTCCCCTTGAGCGCCGAGGCCGAACTGCAACGCGGGCCGATCCCGTCCCGACTCCAGATGTTAGGCGTGTAGCCGAGTCTTAACCTTGACTTAACCTTGCCCCAGCGCGGCCCGAACCGGGATGAGAGTCGTGAGAGCGGGCCACCACGGATGGCGACGCGCTTCAACCTAAGGAGGGCCGGTTACCAGGCGGGCTCGCGGCAGGTAAGCCACGGTTAGTCGAGGGTGATCATCGGGCCCCGCGGTCAGGTCGGAGACGACGGACCCTGGAACGCGGCCAGCGTCCACAGGAATCCGGGCCGGTTGGCAATCGTGCGCAGGCCGTGCAGCTCGGCGGTGGCGATGATGTCGCGCGGAGGGTGCACGAAAATGTGGAACTCGCGGCGAGCGACGCGGAGCGCGAGGTTGCCCAGCCCGAGGCCCATCTGCACCCACCAAGCCCGCTTCGGAAATGTCAGGACCAGGACCTCGCGTGTGTGGTCCGCCGCGGCTCCTGCGAGCTTTCTCATGTCCGGATAGCAGCAGATGGCTCGATTCATGACCACGATGTCCGCCTTGTCGATCGCCTCGGCCGCCTCCGCGAAATCGGCGATGCGTCGCTCGACGCGGTCCTCCAGGCCGGCTTCTCTGAGGAGCTGACTCGCCACGCGCTCGTAGGTCGGGGTGAGCTCGACGCTGACCGCGCGGGCGGCGCCGGCCTTGAGCAGCTCGATCTGGATGGCGCCGATGCCGCCGCCTACCTCGAGCACGCTCCGCCCCTCGACCCCCCGCTCCTTCAGCAGATCGATGATGCGCCTGGACGTCCGGTCCAGGCCGCTGCGCCGGAATCGGCGCGCCTCGCTGATCGCCGTCCGCTCGCTGAAGATCCAGCGATAGCCCTTCGGAGAGCAGCAGTCGCCAACTTCAGGTCAGCCTAACTGAGCCCGGGCACAGGTGGCTCCAATGCGTCCCCAATCTGGGCGAGCGCCCTGGCGGGTGGGTCTCCCGAGTTCCGCCCGATGCTGACCGAGGCGGCCGCGAACGGCTTGACCAGGCGCCCAGACGGTGCACGTGTGGTTATCTTTAACGAGCCGGCCGCGATCTGGCGTTCGGCGACAAAATACCCTGAGTTGGGAAGCACACCGAGGAGCTCGCGTGTTCAACCGTATATTCGGCCGTAAGGACAAGGACGCGGGCACCAACCCACCCACCCTGGAGCGGCCGAGCCCGGAACCGTTTCCCCAGGGCGTGACCTGCGGGGCGGGCTGCACCAGGAGAGAGGGCTACCGCTGTTCGTACCGGGACGCCACGGGCCGGCGGTGCATCTACTGGTGTCCGGACCACAGCGTTTTCGTCAACGGCCGCACCTGGTGCCAGCGCCACGCCAACAGCGTCAAATGGCTCCAGGCCCAGAGCGGTTCGATCTTCGAGATCCAGCATCAGGCCGCCATCGACGACCGGTCGCCAAACCTGGTTGGGCTCCTTGTCGACGAGCTCGACGGCGAGGTTTCGGCGTACCTCAGGTCGTGCTTCGGCAAGTGGTCGGGCATTCAGATCGTGACCGACGCCAACATTCGCGCCTCTCAGGTTCCCAAAGGCAGGGTCGAGCAGACGCCCGACGGCCCGATCGTGCTCAGCGAGGGCGGGCAACAGTCATGGGACCGCGGCTGGGGCGTGTTCAGCCAGGCCGGATACCTGGCCCGAGTCGTGCTGCGTGTCACGGCCACGGAGCCGCCGATGGTCCACGTGTATGTCAACGGATCGCCCGTGCTGAGCCGGGTGCCGGACTGGATCGCAAATCGAGGCAGGGGAAGCGATCCCGCCGCCGACCACGCCAATTTCTCCGCCGCTGTGCTGCAGGCGGTGCGGGGCGCGGTGGTCGTGCGCAACCCGGATCCCGGTTAGGGCGCCAGGGCGCTAACCCCGAGCCCTGCCCTGGTCGACCGTCTGGCGAACCGCAAGCACTCGGGCCACGTCTGCCGGGGCGACGATCCCGACCAGCTGGTCCTGATCGAAGACGAGCACCCGGCGGTCCAGCGTGGAGCCAAGCCGCTCGATCAGGGCTCCGAGATCGTCGGTTGGACGGCACGTGGGCATCTCGGCGAGCGGCCGGGCCAGGTCCGCCAGACGTTTGGTGGCCCGCTCCGGAACGGGAGCTCGCACCAGCTCCGAAAGGCGCACGACGCCGGTCAGGCGGCCCGAGGGTTCATGCACCGGATACGTCGTGAAGCTGTGCTGCGGAGCGAATGACTCGAGGAACTGCTCGACTGTCAGCCAGCCCGGCACCGTGATCACAGGGGACGTCATCGCCGCCGATACCGGGACCGAGCGAAGGAGCGCCTTGATCGTCGACCCTGCGTCCTCCGAACCGCCCGCCGACAGCAGGAACCAGCCGAGGAAGGCGATCCAGATGCCGTCGATCACCTGGCCGGTGAACAGCTCGAGGACGCCGATTCCGATCATCAGGTAGGCGAACACGCGGCCAATCCGCACCGCGTTGTGCACCCCGCGCCGGCGGCTCCCGGACCGCCACCAGAAAAGCGAGCTGAGGAGCCTTCCGCCGTCCAGCGGGAAGGCCGGCACCAGGTTGAAAAGACCGAGGGCCACGTTGACGAACGCAAGCCAGCTGAACAGGTCGGCTGTCAGACCGCTCGTGGGTATCGCTGTCGCGATGCCGAACGAGATGAGCGCCAGGGCAAAGCTCGTGAGCGGACCGACGCCTGCGATGAGAGCCTCGGAGCCGGCGCTCGGCGGCTCCCCCTCGAGCTGCGAAACCCCGCCGAAGAGCCACAGCGTGATGCCCGCGACCTTCACGCCGTTGCGCCGGGCGACCAGCGCATGCGACATCTCGTGGGCGAGCAGGCAAGCGTAGAAGGCGACCGATCCCGCCGCGGCCACGAGCCAGTAGGCAAGGGCGGGCCGGCCCGGAACGTCCTGCGGCAGGATCCCCGTCGCCAGGGTCCATGCGATCAGCGCGAAGACGAAGATCAGGCTCCAGTTGAATCCGATCTCGATGCCGAAGAGCTTTCCGAGCCGGATGCTGGGGGCCACCTCAGCCCGAGTCTACCGGTACCCGCTTTCGGTTCCAGGTCCCGGGGTCGACGCGGTGCTACGGGTGGGGTTCGTAAGGGACCGCCACGACGGGGACAGCGGAGCGCCGCTGGACCCACCAGGCCTCGTCTTGCAGCATCAGCCCCATCCACCAGGACACCGGTCGTGCGCCGATCACGATGCCCCGGCAGCCGAGCCGCTTGGCCTCGCGCGTGATCACCTTGCTCGGGTTTCGGCTCGCGATGACGCCTCCGCGCGCCTCCAGCCCTGCTTTCTTGAGTGTGCGCACGGCACCTCCGACGATCTCCAGCTGGTGCTGCCACTCGCGCTTGGAGGGGAACAGGCCCGGGTGCTGTATCCCGAGGCTGGTGCCCCAGATCCTGGCGATCGACATGACGTGTACGAAGCACCGAGGGTCCTGGGCAAGCTCGATCGTCTCGTCCAGGACCACGCGGTCAAAGGCCTCCCCGGTGGAGGCCAGCAAGATGCTGGGGAGGGGCGAAGCGACCCCCGCTTCCGCCCCTCCAGTCGAACCGGTCCCCTCAGGCCTCGTCGTCGCGGCCGGATCCTCCTGACACCGCGTGCATCCGGTCCTGCCGCCTGCGCAGCAGGTAGATCGGGAAGTACAGGAGCAGCACCAGAATGCCGATGAAGTAGGCGGGGAGCACGTTGCCCACTCCGCCGTTGGCGCAGCCGGAGAGGGCGCACCACGGTATGGCGACTGCCCACGTGAACAGGTAGTACGCGGCCAGGGCGAGGGCGACGTATTTCATCCACTCCGGCAGCCTGAACGGCCGGCGGAGCTCCGGCCTCCAGCGGCGGAGGAAGTAGTAGCCGATCAGCACCGGCACGAAGGAGAAGACATAGCCCACGTTGCTGAACACGTAGATCACAGCCGGCGCTCCGAAAAGCATCACCGCGATGTTCAAGAGGACGTTGAAGAACATCGATACGTCGGGCACGCCGTGCTTGTTCTTGTGGGCGAAGATCTTGAGGGTCTGGCCGTCGAGCGACATCTGGTACAGCGAGCGACCCACGCCCATGATGGCGTTGAGGCTGGAGAGCCCCAGAGCGGCGACCAGCATGAAGGTCATGATGTAGTTGAGGCCGGGGACGTTGAAGACGTGCCCGGCGAATGTCGAGAACAGGGCCAGCGGGTCGGCCTGGATCGCCTTGAGCCCCAGGACGGCCAGCATGGAGAAGGGGATAAGGGTGTAGATGAACGCCCCGTAGCCGCCCTCTAGGTTCATCGCGATCGGGGCGTCCTTCTCGGGGTCCTTGCACTCGGCGATGTAGCAGGCCGCGGCTTCCATCGCGATCACGTTCCAGGTCAGCAGCGCCCAGTACTGGATGGAGAGCGCGATGCCGGCGCCCGAGAAGAGCGCGGCCCCCGTGGGGGTTACGAACGGGAACACGTTGGCGGTGTGGATGGTGGACGGGTTGAAGAAGGGGAGGACCGCCAGCACCGTCAGCGGAACGATTGAGAGCACGCCGAGGATCGTGGCGAACACCGTCCCGAACCGGATGCCCAGATAGGCCGGTATGAACAAAAGGAGCGCGATCACCGCTCCGAGGATCAGGGAGCTGGTCCCGACCGCGACTGAACCGGGCAGCTGGATCAGCGGCCCGGCGGGGAAGCCGAAGAGCGCGATCAGGTACGCGCCGATCAGGAGGTTGTTGGCTCCCATCACGGGCCACCAGCCCATCCAGTAGGCCCACAGCGTGAGGCCGTTGATGTGTGGGTAGAGCTTGGGCATTCTGTCTTTGAAAGCGAAGTACGCATATGCCGGCGCGCCCCCAGTGCGGTCCGGCAGCATGGCCGCCAACTCTGCGAGGAAGAGGCAGAGCAGCCAGCCTGTCAGCGTGACGAAGAAGAAGTTCGGAATTGCGGCCGAGCCCATGCCGGCGAGCACCGGACCCGTCACACCTGTCACCAGCAGAGTGCCGGCGAGTCCAACCACGAATGCGCCCCACCAGTTGGTCTCTCGCTGCAGCTCGGCGCCTACATAGGACTCGACCTCGGTCGTCATGCGGTGCTCCCCCCTTGGCCCGAGGCAGCGACAGGCAAGCGCTCCCCTAACGCCGGCCTGGCCCCGACTTAGGGCAGATGATCGGCCATCCTCACGGATCTGACAAGGGGGAAGTTTTGGCACCCCGGATCTGGCCCAATTTGACCAGCTTGACCGCCATGCCCAGGGAGAGCCAGTCCTCCTTCTCCAGCTCGAACCGGGCCAGCTGCTCGATCCTGGCCAGGCGCTGGCGCAGCGTGTTCGGGTGCATGAAGAGGGCGGCCGCGGTTCGGGTGATGCTGCCGTGGTTCTCGACGTAGACCTCGAGCGTTCGCAAGAGGTCGGTGCCGCGGCGCTTCTGGTATTCGACCAGCCGCTGCAGGCGTTCCTGGTAGCGGTCGCGAACGGAGCCCTCCGCGTTCACCACGTAGCGGTACGCTCCCAGCTCCTCGTAGGCGAAGACGCCGGCTCCGGCGCGCAGCAGCGATCCGACCTGGGCCGCCGAGGCGGCCTCCTCGAACCCGCGAAGGATGGCGGCCGAACCCCGGCATTGATTCGACAGCCCGATGGCCACGGCTCCCCGCTCGACGTCGCTGAGCGCCTGGTATGCATGCCGGACGGTCTCCACGGCCGCATCAGCCCCGGCGGGCGGCACCCGGAGCAGACCGCGGACGAAGCCTTCGCGCTGATCGAAGATGGAGCGGGGTAGCTCGAGCCTGAGCCTCGATTCGATCTTGGTCGCCAGCTCGCGCCAGACGGGTCCGCGGTCCGAAGCAGCCCTGACCCGTGGCTTCGCGGTGGGTACCCAGGGAACCACCTGCAGGACAAGGTGCTCCGCGTCGAGGTCGCATTGAAGCTTGGCCGCCTGCTGACGCAGCGCCCCCGCGTCTGCCGCACCTCCGGCAAGGGCTTCGAAGAAGTCCTTGACGAGGTTCTTCTCCTCGAGCGATTCGATCATCTGGCGCCGCCTGATGGCCACCGCCGCGTAGGCGGCGATGCTGGCGAGGAGGCTGCGCGTTGCGCGCCCGGCTCGATCGACCATGACGCACAAAAGCCCGACGCGCTCTCCGCCGGTGCTGAGGGCGGCGAAAAGTGGAGCTCCCTTCGCGCTCTTGCCCCAGACCAGGTCGGCGAGGCCACGCGCGGCATCGGCGGTGCCGTCGGACGCCACCACCTGGGACCAGAGCAGGCGCGCGTCCAGAGAGATGGCTGCTCTGGTGCGGCTGGCGACTGCAAGCTCGAGCTGTTCGTCGGCACGCAGCAGGTAGATCTCGCAGTGGATGGCTCCAAGGAGGTCGCGGCAGCCGTCCGCCACCAGGGACAGCAGCTCGTCCGTGGTCCCGGCGGCGGCCACGCCCTGGGCCAGGTCGGACAGTCGGGTGAGCTGGTCGACCCTGGCGACGGCCTCCTCGTAAAGACGCGCGTTCTCGATCGCCCCGGCGATCAGCGAGGCCGCGTGCTCGAGGAACGCAAGGTCCTGGGGTCGGAACTCGTGAGGCGCCCTTGCGTGCAGGGTGATGACCCCGATCGCGTCGCCCGCGCGCGACAGGATGGGCACGCTGACCTGGGACTGGTAGTGCTCCTCCTCCAGCTCCGGCACGTAGACGACGCGCGGATCCTCCAGGGACTTGTCCTTGATGAAGGCAGACCGCTTGGTCCGGGCCACCCATCCGGTCAGCCCCTCGTCCAGCGCGAGGCGCACCTTGCCTTCGAGGTGTGAGTAGCCGGCGGAGGCGAAGCGCAGGACCAGAGTCGAGTCTTCAACCAGGTAGATGAAGCACCCGTGGCTCTCGGTCGCCGCGGTCACCAACGGGACAAACCGGTGGAGGATGGTGCCCAGGTCGGGACCCGAGCCGATGACCTCGATGATCTGGTACAGGAACTCGGGGCTGTATGTCGCGACCGGGGTCGCGGGGACGCCGGCTCCTTCGGCCTTGGGCCCGTTCACGGTCCCCGGGTTGGCCGGTTTCACTCTATGCTCCGCCGATCACACGGTGGGGGCTCAAATGTGTAGGAATTGTACATGTTTGGCGGCCACTTACGAGGCTAGTCTGAGCACAGAGTGTTGAACAGGCACTAACAAGCTCGCCCGGAGTGGGCGATTCAAAGGAGAGATTCAGATGCACGGATTGATTGGAACCGAAATGGGTTGGCTTGCGGTCCCGGCTGTCTTCGTCGTGGGCGCAGCCTACGTCTTCATCGTCGACCGGCTGCTGAACCGCAGCACCCGAGTCCAGATCGCCGACAAGAGCACCCAGGAGACCAAGGCCGCTAAGGCGGCGTAAGCAGAACTGAAAGGTAGGGGCCGGCTCTCAGCCGGCCCCTTTTTTTGCCCGTCGGTGCCGCAGGGCTCCGCCTAGCGGACCACCACCACCATCGCGGAGGTCAGGTGGATGACCTTGTGGGTCACGCTGCCAAGCACCATGCCCGCGATGTCGGAGAGTCCGCGCGAGCCCATCACGATGGTGTCGGCGCCGTGGTCCCGCGCGCTGTCGGTCAGGGCCTGGGCGACGGTTCCATGGGTCGTCCGGATCACGTCGCCCTCGGCGGCCGCGCCTGTTTTCTTGATCGCGTCGACCGCATTCCTGACGATGGCGTCGGCGGCCTCAGCCGTCTCGAGCTCCCAGACCTGGCCCTTGGTCAGGTCGTGCTCCCTGACGTGAAGCACGAGCACCTTGCCCTTGGCCAGCCGGGCGAGCTCCGCGGCGACGGCTATCCCCTTGTTCGAATGCTCCGATCCGTCGATTGCCAGTGCGATGGTGCCGAACATCCCGGATGCCCTCCCTCTAAACGAGCGACAGGTAGTGGTCTCGCTCCCACTGCGTCACGTGCTCGTGGTAAGACTGCCACTCGCGCTTCTTGACGTCTGCATAGTAGTCGACATAATCCTCGCCCACGCCCTTCCCGAGGGCTTCCCTGAGCACTTCGTCCCGCTCGAGGTTCCGGATCGCGTCGAGCAGGTTGGCCGGCAGCACGTCGATCTTTCTCTTCTTCAGATCGGCGGTCGACACCTCGTACATGTTGGTCTTGTTGGGGTCGCCGGGTTCCAGCTTGTTGAGCACCCCGTCCAGCCCGGCCGCAAGGATCACCGTGGCCGCCAGGTACGGGTTGCAGGCGCCGTCGACCGTGCGGTCCTCCACGCGGCCACCGGCCGGGATCCGCAGCATCTGAGTGCGGTTGTTGGCGCCGTACGTGACGTAAGCGGGAGCCCACGTCGCGCCCGAAGAAGGGGCGCCGATCACCAGGCGCTTGTAAGAGTTCACGGTCGGAGCGGAGACGGCGATGTACGCCTTGGCGTGCTTCTTCAGCCCGGCGATGAAGTGGTAGGCCGTGTCGGAGAGTCCGAGGCCGCGAGGGTCGTGCGGGTCGTCGAAGAGGTTGACGTCCTTCTCGGCGTCCCAAAGGCTCATGTGGAAATGGCAGCCGTTGCCGGTCAGATCGCCGAACGGCTTGGGCATGAACGTGGCCAGCATGCCCCGCTGCTGGGCCATTGACTCGACCATGTAGCGGAAGAAGACGATCTTGTCGGCCGTCGTGAGCGCGTCTGCGTAGCGGAAGTTGGACTCGAACTGGCTCTTGGCGTCCTCGTGGTCGTTGGCGTAGTTGTCCCAGCCCATCTTGTTCTGATATTTCGACAGCGTGCTCATGAACTCGTAGTTTCGAGTGAGGCCCCGGATGTCGTAGCAGGGCCGGTCGAGCGTGTCGAGCTGGTCGCCGAGCTTGAGCTCGCCGTTCTCCTGCCGCAGGAGGAAGAACTCGGGCTCGGCCCCGATCTTGAAGACGAAGCCCTTCTTGCGAGCCTTCTCCATCTGGTTCTTCAGGATGATGCGCGGGCAGTACGGCCAGGGCTGGCCCTCCACATAGACGTCGCTCGCCAGGCGCGCGAGGTTGGGCTGCCACGGGACGGGTGTGAAGCTGGCCGGATCCGGCATCGCCGCGAGGTCCGGGCTGTGCGGTCCCTGGCCGATGTCGCCGGTGGCGAATCCGGCAAAGCCGGCGCCGTCCTTGAAAAGATCCTCGAGGTGCTCGGCCGGTACGAGCTTCGCGGACGGGCGGGCGTGCATCTCGACGAACTGAGCGAAGAGGAACTCGATGCCCATCTCGTCGACGCGCTTGCGGACCTCTTCCACGGTTTGCGGCGCCTTCACCTCGTTGACCTTCGACGTGCTCATGTGCCCCCCTCCTGTGACTGTATGAATTCCATATGGATTCGGCCCACGGTTACATTAATCGCGCACGGCGGTCGTGTCGATGGCCGGCGCGGCGCTCAAGTGGATGTGAGCGCAAGCCAGCGCTCGAAGAGGGCGCGGCCCACTCCATTGAGTGACCTGCCCGTGCGGTCCAGGTCCGCGACCAGGCCGTCGAGCGCGCCCCGGCCGAGGGTCCGCTCCAGGCCGTCCTTGTACTCCGGCACCGCCCCCCAGCTCCGGGCCAGGTCTGCCGACACCTCGAGGTGGAACTGGACTCCGTAGGCGCGGCGGCCCCAGCGAAAAGCCTGGTTGGGACACACCGCCGACGAGGCCAGCCGCACACCGCCTTCAGGGATGTCGAACGTGTCCCCGTGCCACTGGAAGGTCTGCAGGTCCGACGGAAGATCGCGGAAAAGCGGATCCTCGTGCGCCGCCGCGGTGAGCTCCACGGGCATGAGCCCGATCTCCTGCGATGGGCCTGGATAGACTCTCGCGCCGAGGCTTGCCGCCAGCAGCTGCACGCCCAGACACGTCCCCCAGAACGGCTTTCCAGCGCGCACCGCATCACCGATGAGTCGCTTCTCCGCCGTCAGCCACGGGAGCTTCGAGTCGTCGTTGACGCTCATCGGGCCGCCCATGGCGACGATGTGGCTGAACTGCCGCCAGTCCGGCAGCTCCTGGCCCTCGTCGAGCTCGACCGTCACGATCTGCGCGCCACGCTCTCTCAGGACTTCGCCGAACTCGCCCGGAGGCTCGCAGGCGATGTGCTGGAGGACCAGTACCTTGCTCTTCACTGGCGTCGTGGCCCGATCAATGCGAGACGGCGGCGGCCGCCAGCTCCGAGACGAGCTTGCGCTCGCGGAAACGGCGCGGGGTGAAGGCGGCGATCAGGTCCGGCGAGCGCCCGGTGGCCATGGCCTCGGCCATGCACACACCTGATATCGGCGCGGCCTTGAACCCGTATGTGCCCCAACCGCAGTCCACGAAAAACCCCGCCACGTCCGTCTCGCCCATGATCGGGCTGTAGTCGGGGGTCACGTCGCACAGGCCGGTCCAGGACCTCATCACGCGCAGCGAGCGGAGCCTCGGCACGAGATCGGTCGCGTGGCGAGCCGACGTCTCGAGGAAATTCAGCGTCGTCGAGAGGTTGTAGGTGCTGTAAGGCTCGATCTCGGAGCCGATCAGGATCTCCCCGCGGTCTGTCTGGCTGACGTACACGTGAAGCGTGGCCGAGACGATGATGATGTGGAGCAGCGGCTTGATGGGCTCGGTGACATACGCCTGCAGGTTGTGTGTGACGATCGGAAGCTGAACCCCGGCCATCGCGCACACCGGGCTCGACCAGCCGGCCACCGCGGCAAGAACCTTCGGCGCCGAGATGGATCCGCGATTGGTCTTGACGCCCGTGACCCGCCCCGAGCTGACGTCGATTCCGGTGACCTCGGTTCCGGGGAAGATGTCAACACCCAGCCGGTCGGCGGCTCGCGCATAGGCCCAGACGACGGCGTCATGCCTGATCACCGCACCGGGCGGGTGGTAGAGGCCGCCGTGAATCGGGTAGGTGACCCGATCGGAGACGTCCAGCTCGCCACACAGCTCGGCGACCTCCTGCCGGTCCACCACGCGGCTGTCCACGCCGAGCAGCTGATTGACCTCGGCGCGCTCGGTCATCGTCATCATGGCCCGCTCCGTGTGGGCGAGGGTGATGTGCCCCTGCTGCGAGAAGAGGACGTTGTAATCAAGCTCCTGCGAAAGCCGCTGGTAGAGACGCACGCTCTCGGCGTAGAACCGCACCCCCTCGGGCGTCCGGTAGTTCGCCCGGATGATGGTTGTGTTGCGACCGCTGCCGCCGGCGCCGATGTAGCTTCGCTCAAGCACCGCCACGTTGCGCACGCCCTTCTTCGCCAGCTCATAGGCGGTGGCGAGGCCGTGGACGCCTCCGCCGATGATCACGACGTCGTAGGCCTTCTTCAGCTCTGGCTTCCGCCACATACGCCACGGCGCGAAGTAGTTCTGCATCAGGCGAGCGTCCTCACTTCCAGCCCCAGGCCTCCAGGGCTTGCCAGCCGACCGGCGAGCCGTCCAGGTGGCCGCCCAGGCGCCGGATGGTCTCCCATGCGTACCGGCCGTGGTCCGAGCTGACGTACAGCTCGACAGCGGGGGCAGGCAGGGCGCGCGCGACCAGCACCGCCGGGATCCGCGACCAGGCGACCGCCGCGCACCGGCCAGGGCGGAGCCCGGCCGGGTCCATGGTGATGCTGCGGGCCATGAATTCCGCGAGCCTTGGCCCGGCAACGAGAAATGCGCACATGGCGGACGTGATGTCCGTCGCCATCGCGCCCTCGACACCGTCTCCGGCCGCGTCGAGCACATCGCTTTCTTTGGAAGGCGCCACCAGGGCGAGGGCCCAATCGCGCGCGATTCGAGCGGCGAGGCCGCCGGAGGTGATCGGTGCGGTGGCGAGCGGGTCCAGCCCACCACCTGTCAGCGTCCGGATCATGTCGTCGACCGCTCCGCTCAGATGGATCTTGCCCCGCGCGCTGACGTCGGCGAATCCGAGGCCGCTTTCGAGGGCATCGATCTCCTGCGGCTCCGATCCGTACAGCCGCGGCACCTCCCACTGTCCACGGCGTTCGAAGACGACTCCCATCGCCGCATGAATGCGGTGCGCCGGCGATCGCATCACCGCTGTCCGCGCGACCCCCACCTCTTCGGCCATCCGGTTCACGATCGCAGCCTGGCCCCGTCCGGGTCGTAGAACGGCTTCGTGTGCACGCGCGCGATGACGTGGCTTCCGTTGGATCGGAAATCAAGCCGGGTGCCCTCCTGCGCCATGCCCACTGGCACCCAGGCCAGTCCGATGAAAGATCTCGCCGTGTCGCTCCAGCGACTCGAGCAGACGCGCCCGACCGGCATGCCGTCTCCGACCAGGGCGGAGCCTTCCGCGGGCAGCCCGCCCGCGTCGACGACGAAGCCGACAAGCTTCTCCTGGGCGCCGCTCGCAGCGTCCTCTTCGAGCGCGGCGCGCCCGAGGAAGTCCTTCTTGTCCAGCTTCACCATCCAGTCCAGGCCGGCGCCGTATGGCGTGGAGAGCGCATCGGTGTCTTGGCCGACGATGATGTGCTGCTTCTCGAGGCGCAGGATGCGCTGGGTTTCGAGGCCGAACGGAAGCACACCGAGGTCCTCACCCGCGTGGAGGATCGACTCCCAAACGTGAACGGCGAAAGCGCTCGGAAAGTGGAGCTCGTAGCTCAGCTCGCCCACGAACCCGATGCGAAGGATGAGCGCGGGCGCCCCTGCCACCGCCGCGTGCGCCAGCTTGAGGTAGGGGAGGGCGGCGGGCGACATGTCGGCGTCGGTCAAACGTGTCATCAGCTCTCGCGATCTCGGCCCCGCAACGTTGATGGCCGCGTAGGCAGAGCTGACGTTGACCACCTGTACCGGCAGGCGCCAGTCCGCCATCCACCACTTGATCCACTGGTCGATGGCGTCGGCGCCGCTCGTGGTGGTCGTCACAAAGAACTCATCCTCGGCGAGCCTTCCCACCGTTCCGTCGTCGAGGATCACGCCCTGGTCGTTGAGCATCGCGCCGTATCGGATCCGGCCCACCTTCAGGTCGCCGAAGCGGTTGGGATAAAGCCGCTCCAGCAGGTCCACCGCGCCGGCTCCTCGCAGCCGCAGCTTGCCGAGCGTGCTGACGTCAATGACGCCGACCCGCTCGTGCACAGCCCGGCACTCCTCGGCCGGGTCTCGATACTGTCTCGGCCTGCGCCATTCCCCGGCCCATGTGAACTCGGCGCCGAGATCCACGTGGCAGTCGTGCAGCGGGCTCTCCTTCCGCGGCTCGGCGTGGTCCGCCGCCAATAAGCCAAGCTCGACGGGCCGCCAGGGTGCGCGCGCGGTCGGAACCCCGGTCTCGGGGACGCTGCGGCCCGTGAGCTCCGCCGCGTGGCGGACACAGCCGGCGAGGCATGACTTCCCCTGACATGGGCCCATGCCGAGGGTGGTGTAGCGCTTCAGCAGCTCGATCGAGTCAAACCCTTCTGCGACGGCGCCCTTCATCTCCTTGGTCGTGACGTCCATGCACAGGCAGGTGAAGGTCTTGGATTCGGTCCTGGTGTGGGGCGGGCCTTCCGGCTTCGGTGCGTCTCCCTCGGCGGCGAGCTTGGCGAGCGCCTTGGCTCGGGCCGCGCCGCGTCCGGGCCCAGCCGACGCGACCCCGGCTCGCCGCCCCGCGACCAGGTTGCGACCGGGGTCGAGCCCGCCGGTCACAGCCCCGGCGACGAGGATGCCCTCGGGCAGCTCCCCTGGAGCAAAGATCTCGAGCGTCTCGTCGTACCTCATCCGAGCGCCGGATTGTGCCAGCAGGCCGGACGCGGGGACCGCAGGCCCGGCCATCACGACCAGATCGCACGAGAAGCGCCGCTCGGTTCCGCCGACAGACGCGACCAGCGCGCTCACGCGCTTGCCGCCCTCGGCCCTGACGGGCGCGGCGCCCGTGTGGACCTCCACGCCATCGGTCGCCGTCTCGGCTGATGGCGGCTTGGCGCGCCAGTCGAGGATGGTCACCGAGGCCCCGCCGCCCGCCAGCGCCCGCGCGGTCCGGTACCCACGCTCGTCGCCGGTCAGCACGACCGCGCTCCGCCCGGGAAGAACGCGGTAGAGGCCGATCAGCCGGTCGGCGCCGCCCGCGAGCATGACCCCTGGCAGGTCGTTGTTGCCGAATACGAGTGGCTGCTCCAGGGCGCCCGTGGCGATGACGATCCGCCCAGGGCGCAGCCTCAGCAGCCCGTCCGGCGTGGCGGCCGCGACCAGGTTGTGCTCGAAGATGCCGAACACGTTGCTCGACAGCCGGACGTCGACCCCGGCGTCCGGCAGCTCGGCGGCCAGGCGGGCGGTCAGGTCGTGCCCCGTCTCGGCCCGGCCGGTCTCCGGATCGCGCACCTGCCACCAGGCGCCACGAAGCCTGCCGCCCAGCGCCGGCTCCGATTCGATCAACACCGTCCTGGCGCCGGCACGGGCCGCCTCCAGTGCCGCGCCAAGCCCCGCCGGACCGCCACCCACGACCAACACGTCGGGGTGCAGCGTCAGCGAGTCGTAGTGCTTGTGCGCCGTGCCCTCGTCCGGCGGCTCGCCGATCCCGGCGGCGCGCCGGATGAAGGGTTCGGCCAGCGGCCACATGAACCGCGGTCGGTAGAAGGACTTGTAGTAAAAGCCTGGCGGAAAGAAGGCGGAGAAGCGGTCGACGAACCTCATCAGGTCGAAATCCACGGACGGCATCCCGTTCTGCCTTTTCACCTGCATGCCTTCGCGCACGGGCGTCTGGCAGGCTCGAAGGTTCGGTACCCCGTCGATCCTCACCATGCAGCTCGCGCAGTTGCCGGTCATGCACATCAGGCCGCGAGGCCGGTGGTACTTGAACGAACGCGTGGTCACGATCACGTTCGCCGCCGCCATCGCCGATGCGACCGTGTCGCCCTCATAGGCGGTCACCGGGCGGCCGTCAAGGACAAAGCTCACGGCCTTGTCCCGGTCGATCACCTCACCGGGAGCGGCGGCGAGCCTTTCCATCAGCGGGCCCTCCGCGCGTCCTCAGGCCAGTAGCTGTCGAGGAAGCGGTTGGTCTCCGTGTCGCGCTGGGCCAGGAACCAAGAGTGGCAGCCGGCGCGGTGGTACCACCACTCCTGCTGCGGGCCGGCCGCGTTGCGGCGGACGAACAGGTAGTCGGCGAGCTGTTCCGGCGCCGCGCCCGGATCGGGTCTCGGGTTGGTCTCCCCGCCGCACGAGAACTCGGTGAACTCTCGAAGCCCGCAGTTCGGGCAGGGGACGAGCAGGCTCATCGCTTGCGCAGTGCCGCAGCGACGTGCTCGGCGATCACCTCCGGGCTAAGCACCCAATCCGTGCCTGCGAGGGGCACGCCGGTGATCATCGAGGCCTCGAGCGTGAGCGCTCGCATGTCCTCGGCCTCCAGGTGGTGCACGTCGGCCTTGCCGCAGGCTCTAGCCATCATCTGAAGCTCCATCGTCATCGCGCTGACGAAGTTGAAGACGCGATCCGCGGCCTCGTCGAGCTTGAGCCTGGCCTCGAGCTCAGGGTCCTGTGTCGTGATCCCCACCGGGCAGCGGCCCGTGTGGCAGTGGTGGCAGTAGCCGGGCTCGACCCCGAGCGCACGAAAGTCGTCGTGATAAAGAGGAGCGTTGCAGTTCAGCGCGATCAGCGCAGCGGTTCCGATGGAAACGGCGTCGGCTCCGAGCGCAAGCGCTTTCGCGGCGTCGACACCGTTCTTGATCCCGCCCTGGACGACGAGCTGCACCTCGCCCAGGGCCTTCATGTCGCTTAGAGCTCGAACCGCCTCGCCGACGGCGCTGAGCGTCGGGATGCCGGTGTGGTCGAGGAGCACGTCCGGGGACGCGCCCGTGCCACCTTCCATCCCGTCGATCACGATCACGTCGGCTTTGGCCTTGACCGCGAGCTTGACGTCGTCCGACACGCGGCTCGCGCCGAGCTTGACGTAGATGGGCTTTTCCCAGTTCGTGGCCTCACGAAGCTCCTCGATCTTGATCTGCAGATCGTCGGGACCGATGAAGTCCGGGTGCCGCACCGGGCTCCGTTGATCCACGCCTTCGGGCAGCGTGCGCTGCTCGGCGATGACCTTCGAGACTTTGGACCCGAGGAGCACGCCGCCGGTGCCGGGCTTGGCGCCCTGCCCGATCACGATCTCGATCGCGTCGGCCGCTTTGAGGTGGTCGGTGTTGAAGCCGTACCGGCTCGGCAGGACCTGGTAGACCAGGATGTGCGAGGCCGCGCGCTCGTCGACCAGCATTCCGCCGTCGCCTGTCGTCGTCGAGATCCCAAGTCGGGTGGCCGCCCGTCCAAGGGCAACCTTCGCGGTCTTGGACAGCGCGCCGTACGACATCCCGGCGATCGCGATGGGCCGATCGAGGACGACCGGCTTCTTCGCGAAGCGAGTTCCCAGCACGGTCCTGGTCTCGCAGCGCTCGCGGTAGCCCTCGAGGGGGACGCGCGAGAGCGTGCAAGGCACGAAGGTGAGGTCGTCGAAGCTCGGCAGCCTGCGGTGGGTGGAGAACCCCTGCAGGCGGTAGCGTCCGAGCTGGGCCTTGAGCTGGATGTCTTCGATGACGGCGGGCGACCAGATCTGTGAGGCCTGCATCCGGTGCCCGTCCCGCTCGACGTGCTGGTCGCCTACAAGGGGGCTCACAGCGCGTGCCTCCAGAGCTCCGGCTCCTTGGTGTTGAAGTTCCAGAGCTTGTGCCCGCTCTGGATACGCCGGAACGAGAGCGTAGAGGCCTCGATGCCAAACGGGCGGAGCGTCTCGGCGAGCATGGCTTTGTCCTCCTGTTCGAGCTCGTGCTCGACCGCGTCCGCGCCCAGCGCCTGCGTGGGGCCGGCGATGTATATGGTGCCCGCATACATGGAGTCGCCAAGGCCGTCGGCGGCTCCTCCGCAGATGATGATCCGACCCTCCTGCATCATGAAGCCCGAGTTGATTCCGACCGAACCGCCCACGATCAGGGTGCCGCCCTTCATCGCGATGCCCGCGCGGGCGCCCGTGTCGCCTGCGACGAAGACGAGACCACCGCGGATGGAGGCCGCGGCGCCGGATCCGGCGTGGCCGTGGATCTCGACCCGGCCTCGCATCATGCATTCGGCCACGCCCCAGCCGCAGTTGCCCTGGACGCGAACGTTCAGGCCGTCGTTCATGCCGGCGGCGTACCAGCCGACGGGCCCGCGGAAATTCACCAGGACGTCTTCGGCTTTGATCCCCGGCACCAGCGCGTGACGGGCGTCCGGATTGTCGACCGTGATCTCGTGCACCCCCTCGGCGATTAGGGCGTGGACCTTCTGGTTGATCTCGCGGGTGGTGAGGTCCTGGCAGTCGATGGTCGGGGCGCTGGTCAGTTGACCCACCACCGCACCTCCTTGGCCTGCAGCTCTTGCGGCCTGAGCCTAGGATCGCGCATGACACGCCGGATCGCGCATTCCTCGGACGACAGCACGACGATCTCCTCGTCCTCGGCGTAGATGAGCGGCTTGGTCGCGAACTGGTCGCGCGCCAGGCCGATGCCGTCGCGGGTGGAGATGAGGTAGGCGAAGGTCCCGTCGAGATCCAGGACCGACGCGCGAAGGGCCGATTCGAGCGACTCGCCCGCCTGGAGCTTGTCGGCGATGTAGACGGCTATCACCTCGGAGTCGTTGTGCGTGGCGAACTGATGGCCCTTGTTCTCCAGCAGGCGGCGCAGCTTGTGGTAGTTGGTGATCGTGCCGTTGTGCACGACCGCGATGTCCTGAAACGGTCTGGCCCAGAATGGATGCGAGTGGGCGATGTCGACCTGGCTTTCAGTGGCCATCCGGGTGTGCCCAATGCCGTGGGTCCCTTCGTACGCACTCACGTCGTAGATCCGGTCGACCTCCTCGGCGGAGCCCAGGTCCTTGATGACCTCCATGGACCTGCCGATGGAGAAGACCCGCGCTCCCGGCACCGCACGCTCGATCGCGTCCGCGAGCTTGCCGCCGGCGTCGGAGTCGACGACAAGGCGGACGTTCGGTCCGGTGAACTTGGCGTCGCGCACCTCCACGAGGTTGCGCACCGCGGCGACGACTGCTTCGTCGGCCCCCTCGTCAGCGCCGTCGTCGAGCTGAACGCGCACGACCAGGCCGTTTTCGCCCGGCGCGCCGTAGAGCGCGAAACCGACCGAGTCGGTGCCTCTCCTGTACATCTCCTGGCACATTCCGACCAAGGTCCGGCCGAGCGCGCCCGGAGAGGTGGTGTCCTTATAGAAGAAGCCGGCAATTCCGCACACGCTCTAAATCCCCCTACGAGCAGAGTGGCTTTGCGCCAGCCTATTCTCGTCAGGGAAGGCTGCACAGTGAGGTCTCGCCACATTGGGCGCCACTACAGTGTTCGCATCCTCCATATCGTTTGCTCATGAGAGTCGCCGTAGGTCAGTTCTCGGCGGGTTTGGACAAGAACGCAAACCTCAGTCGCATCTCGGAGCTGAGCGCCGCCGCCGCGGCGCGCGGCGCCCGTCTGCTGGTGCTGCCCGAGGGTGCGATGTGCGACTTCGGCCGCGCGACGGACGATCTGGCCCCACTTGCCGAAGCGCTGGACGGACCCTTTGTCCAGGCGCTGAGCGCCCTGGCCGACGAGCACGGCCAGACCGTAGTCGCCGGGATGTTCGAGGCGATACCCGGTGCTTCCCACATCTACAACACGGCGGTGGCGATCGCACCACGCGTCGGCCTGGTCGCCGTGTATCGCAAGCGAAGGCTGTTCGACGCGTTCACCGATCGCGAGTCGGACCGCTTCCAGCCGGGGGCGGCGGACCCGCCCCTGATCGAGGTGGACGGTTTTCGTGTGGGCATGGTCATCTGCTACGAGCTCAGGTTTCCCAGCCTCTTCGAAAGCCTCGCCGACCGCGGGGCGGATCTCGTGTTGGTTCCGTCGGCCTGGGTGGCCGGGCCGCTCAAGGAGGAGCACTGGAGGGTGCTCGTTCACGCCAGGGCGGTCGACAACACGGTCTACGTTGCGGGTGCGGCTCAAACCGGGGGCCGGTACGCCGCTCGCAGCCTGATCGTCGACCCGTTCGGCGTTGAGGTCTCCGCCATGGGCGAGGCGGAAGGGGTCGCCGTGGCGGACGTCTCCAGGGAGCGGCTCGCGGAGATCCGCGCTCGCCTTCCCCTTCTGTCGCAGCGCCGGGAGGCGCGAGCCCTGGAGGACAAGAGGCGCACGGAGTCCTGCTAGCTTCGCGCGTCCTCTATTTAATGGCTCTCAGGGATCTACTTAATGAAGCTCGGGGATCTAAAGCCGCTCGAGCCGTTCTCGTCCGACGCCGGTCAAGGCACGCCACGACCCGCACGTGAGGATCCAACGGGCTGCGGAATTCCAATCCGGCCGCCCACAGCGCTGTAAAGAGGGTCCAAACGCGCCAATCCAGTCGCAAAATGAGCCCCGCTTCCCGACGCCGAAGCGGTGAGGCAGACCACCCCCGACGCCAGCGGCGTTTATCTGTTCATAAATGAGCGAAGTCCGAGGAAAGGCGGCAAGCATGCGTTCGGGGTTGGACCGGCTGACTGCTTGGCTTTCCCAAGGCGCACGAGGCGGCCGTCTCGCAAGTTCGAAAGCAGGTGATCGTTGCCATATACAACGCTTCCGACTTGCACCGCGGGGCGCGTTGATTGTCGTCGTGGAGCCTTTGGTGGGTAGACCCAGAAGCGAAAGGAGATTCAGATGAGCGTTCGTCGGATTGGAATGGGAGGGGCCGTCCAGCAAGATATGGGACGGGACAAGCCCAGGCGCCAGCGCCTAGGCCTCATGTTCCTCCTAAGCCTGGGCACGGGCGGAGTGGCGGGGATTCTGGCCTTCATGATCATTTGGGTGCCAACCCTTTACGCGCTCGCCAACGCCAACAGCCCGGTGCCTCAGCTGGCCGCCAAGACGCTGTTTCCGCCCGCAGCCGCGGTGCACAACACCGTGAACGTGTACGACCCTCCGGTCTACCACGCGCCGGCGCCGGCTCCGGCCGGAAACGCGCCGTCGCCTTCCCCGAGACCCACTCCAAGCCGGTCGCCGCGACCGACCCCGTCGGGTTCGCCTCGGCCCACCCCAACTGACAACTGAGCCGGGAGATAACCAAACCATGACCAAAAGAGCTGAACAGTCGACACGTGACAGGGCGATCTGGATCGTTCGGGTGGCCACGCTCGGCGGCCTGACCAGCGCGCTCGGACTCACGTGGGCGTTCTCCAACCTCGCCGAAGCCTACTTCTCGGGCAAGCAGCCCGCGCCGCCGGCGCCGCCGGCGGTTCCCGCTGCCGCGACGCCCGTGCAGGTTGCGCGCCAGGTGATCACGACGGTAGTCCACCACCCGTACTCGGGTGGATATGTCGGCTCGACCTCGGGCGGCGGCGCTGCAGCTGCTCCCGCGTCGAGTGGCGGCTCCGCCCCGGCCGCGGCGCCAGCGCCACCGCCTCCTCCGGCGTGCGTTTCGACGCCGTCGAAGCCCTGCTAAGTAGCAGCGTTCGCCCAGCGATGGGTACTCTTAACACCATGGTTGGGACCCCTGCCGTCGGCGCAGCGGATGTCTACGGAGGCGTTCGTTTCGCCGGCGGCCGGAAGGGGTAGAGGCCGGTGACGGTTCATCTCCTCTTGGCGGCGGCCGCCTCTTCCTCGGGACCCAGCTGGCTCTGGTACGCCACGCGCGGCCTGGGCATTGCCACTTTGATAATGCTCACGGCCACGGTCGTGCTCGGCATCATGACCGCGGTCCGCTGGGTGGGCGAGACGACCCCCGGCTTTGTGGCCGCCGCGCTTCACCGCAACCTGAGCTTGATCGCCATCGTCCTGCTCATCGTCCACGTGGCGACGTCCATCCTCGACCCGTTCGCCGGGATCACCCTCCGAGACGCGATCATCCCGGTGGGCGCCACCTACCGGCCGATCTGGCTTGGACTCGGCGTAGTCGCGATGGAGATCATGATCGCCATCGTCGCGACGAGTCTTCTGCGCGAGCGCATCGGCCTTCGCCTGTGGCGCTTGATCCACTGGGTCGCGTATGCGTCGTGGCCCCTGGCGATCGTTCACGGCCTCGGTACCGGGAGCGACCCGCGCGCGCCATGGATGATCGCGGTCGTCGCATCGTGCGTCGAGGCGGTGCTGCTCGCCCTCTACCAGCGCCTTCGCTACGGTCCGATCGTCACGCTGCCCGTCCGCGCCGGAGGCGCGATCGTGGCGGCGTTCGCGCTTGTCGTCATGGGCGCGTGGGCGTTCAGCGGCCCGTTCCAGCTCGGCTGGTCGGCCAAGGCAGGGACACCTCCGGTCAAGGTGGTCGCCGCCACCGGTCCCGTTCACCCGGGGCCTGACGGCTTCAGCGATCCGCTGTATGGCGTGCTCACCAGGGACGCCGCCGGCAACATCACCGTTTCCTTCCGCGACGCTGTCGACACGGACCTGACCGTGTCCGTCCGCTCACCAAACAACTCGGAGACCCTTCCTGTCGTGACCGTGTCAAGGGGCACCAAGGTGCTCTGCACGGTGCCGGCGACTGCGAGCACCACGCTATATGCCATCTGCAACAAGGTGCGCATCGTCGTCACCTTCTACGGATCCACCTCACTGGTCACGACCGGGGGCAGCATCACGGGCCGGCTGGACACGTCCGGCCCGCTAAATTGAGCGCGGCTCAGGTCGGGATCGCGCCAGTCCTCAACCTCCGGCCCGCAGTTGGGACCAGGTTGATGGCCGGGCCGAGCCCGGCGGGCGGATACGAAAAGCTCGACGACCACCGCGGCCGGCTGGGCGATCGACCCGCCGGCGGCGACTGGCTGCTCGACACCCTTGCGCAGAGCGGTCTGCGGGGTAGGGGCGGCGCGTGGTTTCCGACCTCACGCAAGTGGTCAAGTGTCGCTGAGAATTCCGACGGGCACGCGGTCGTGGTGGTCAACGGCTCGGAAGGCGAGCCTTTGAGCGCCAAGGATCGGGTGCTGCTGACCCTGCGGCCACACCTGGTCCTTGACGGCGCGGTGCTGGCCGCCGAGACCCTTCGCGCGGATGACATCGTGATCTACCTCTCGCGCGCGGCCACCACGACCGAGCGGATCGTCCAGCAAGCGCTCAAGGAGAGGTCGCGCGCGGGCCTGAACGAGCCGCCCATCAGGATTGAGAAGTGCGCGCACCGCTACATCGCCGGCGAGTCGTCGGCGGTCATCAACCGAGTCTCAGGCGGCCTCGCCAAGCCCATGTTCACCCTCAAGCGATCGGCGGAAAAGGGAGTCAACGATCAGCCGACGCTGGTCCAGAACGCGGAAACGATGGCTCATGCGGCGATGATCGCCCGCTACGGGAGCGAGTGGTACCGGCGGCTGGGCACCGAATCGTGTCCGGGTACCGGCCTCATGACCCTTCGCGGCAATGTCAGGCGGCCGGGGGTCTACGAGGTGGACTTGGGGTCGACCGTTGGCGGAGTGCTGGACGCCACCGGCGGGACCGTCACCGCGCCGGCGGGCGCCCTGCTCGGGGGCTACTTCGGCACCTGGCTGGCGCCCGAGTCGCTGCGGGATCTGCCGCTTGACGCCGACAGGCTGAAGAAGGAGTTCAAGGCCTCGTTCGGCTGCGGCATCCTCGCCGTCATTCCCGAAGGCGGCTGCGCCATCGTGGAGTCGACCCGCGTTCTGACCTACCTCGCGGCCGAGACCGCCGGCCAGTGCGGACCATGCGTGAACGGGCTGGCCGCCCTCTCGGAAACCATGGAGCGGATCGCCGCGTCCCAGCCTGAGCCTGACGACTACCAGCGCGTGACCCGCTGGATCGACATGGTTCGCGGTCGGGGCGCCTGCCACCACCCGGACGGCGCGGTGGGACAGCTTTCGAGCGCTCTCACAGTCTTCAAGTCGCATCTCGCCTACCATCTCGAGGGGCGGCGCTGTCGTGGCACCCAGGTGCAGGGGTTCCCTCGGCCTCCGTCTCCCGGGGAGGGCTGGAAGTGAGCGGCGAAACCCAACGCAGGCTGAGAGTCAACCCGCTTCTGTGCACGGGGTTCGGCTACTGCGCAGAGATCGTTCCCGAGCTCATATCACTCGACGACTGGGGTTATCCGATCGTCGATACGAGCCCGATCGAGGATGACAACCTGATGGCTCACGCGCGGCGGGCGGTGGCCGCCTGCCCTCGGCTGGCGCTCCTGGTCGAGGAGCTGGCGAAGGTCCCGCGCTGACCTCGAAGCTTCGAAAACTCAAGGCCCACAACAAAAAAGGTAGCAATTCTTCCCACTTTCGCCGGGTGATGCGTTCCTGTACTTGAGCCGCGCCGACGGCCGACGTTCAACCGTGAATCCCAAAGATCAACACGGGGGTACAACATGCTTCTCAGCCGCTCCGTCGACCGCGTGACGCAACCGATCAGACTCAACGCTCCGCGGATTCGTGGGTGGCTCATTGCCACCGCCGCCGTGGCTGCCGGAATCATCGCCGGCCTCGCCGCCGCGAACGGCACGGGTCCGTTCGAGGGCTTGCGCCCTCAGGTCACGCCTCGGCTCGTGGAGAGCCAGGTCGCGCGGGCGCCGATCAGCGCCGACACCGTATTTCCCGCTTTGAAGCCGGCCACCGTGACCCAGGTCGTCACGGTGTACGACCGACCGCCGGCGGCCGCTCAGCCCCCCCAGTCGCGCGGCGGCGGCGGCGGCGGCAACACCCCGCCCCCCCCCGGCCGGCCGGCGCCGCGGGCCGGCCCCGCTGCACGGCCCGCCCCCGCGCCCCGGCCCGCCCCCGCACCA
>JBIOJB010000029.1:0-29105 GCA_044450465.1 Candidatus Dormibacterales bacterium
ACTGTCCAGCCTGGCCGCGAGGGTCGAGCTGGGAACCGGGGTTAGCGTGGCGCGGCATCGGGATATCTTGCCTATGATGGGTCGGCTGTGCGGAATTTGACCGGCCTTACGTCACGAAGGCCGTTCACGCTCCTCGGAATCGTGCTCGCCCTCCTGGTGATCGGCGCGTTCGTTCTCGTAGCACTTAACGCCCAGCAGGCCTCCAGCAGTCCCACCCGGAACGTCGTCGTGGCGACCCGGGATCTCCAGCCGAGGCTGCCAATCGACGCAGCTTCCTTAAGCGTGGTGGCCCTACCGGTGCCTCCCGACTACCCGCAGGTGTACTTCACCCTGGTCACGGATGTCCAGGGCATGGTCCCGCTGGTCACGATCCCGAGCGGTCAAGCCGTCACGGCCAACGAGGTGGCCAAGCCCAGTCAGGCGCTCGGGTCCCAATCCGCCTACCTGCCGATCCCGACCGGGTACGTGGCGTTGACCATCCCGACCAGCGAGCAGCAGGGCGTCGCCGGTTTCATCCAGCCGGACGACTACATCTCGGTGATCGCGACGGTCTCCAGCGGCGGCAAGGTGGCCGCCAAGACGATCTTCACCAACATTCACGTCATCAGGGTCGGCACGCAGGCCGACACGGCAAGCGCGAATTCAAACGCCAACAGCATGACCATCGTGGTCACCGAGTGTCAGGCCGAAGTCATCACCTGGTTTTTGACCTACTCGGCGCTCAAGTACACGCTCGAGTCCTTTCACGACTATCAGCCAGGCGCCCAAAGCCCCGACCCCGCCTGCCCTTCAGTGACCTCAGCCAAAGGCGCCACTCTTCAGATCATTCAAGCGGCCTACCCCACGCTTTTCGCCGGATAGGAAGGGCCTTCGTGTCCAAGCTCCCGGTCATCTTGATAGCGATCCCCATGGCGGCCGCAGTCTCGATCTTCTTCTGGAGCCTCGACCGCGTTAGACAGGAGCGCGTCGAGCAGACCACGCTGGCTTCGACTCCGCGCGCGACGCCTCGCGAGCTGGTCGAACGCCTGCTCAAACCCGCCGCGGACAACCTCAGCCAGCGCCGAAGCGTCCAGGGCAAGCCGACTCTCGCGGAGGACCTGGCCCGCGCCGGCCTCAACATCACCCCTCCCGAGTACCTGCTCATCCGCATCGGGACGGTGGCCCTGGGCGCGCTGACAGGGCTGTTCCGGTTTGGCCTCTCGGGCGGGGTGCTGATCCTCGCCGCGGTCGGGTTCGTCGTCCCGCCACTCTTGCTGGGCTACCTGCAGCGCCGGCGCCAGAATCTGTTCAACCAGCAGCTGACGGCGATGCTGCAGCTTCTCTCCAACTCGCTCAAGACCGGTTACGCGATCGACCGAGCCCTCGAAACGGTGGCGTCGAAGTCGCAGCCGCCGGTCTCGACGGAGTTCGAGCGCGTGACCACCGAGATCACGCTGGGCACCTCGGTCGAGGAAGCACTCAGCGCCATGCTGCTCCGAATCAACAGCCCGGACCTCGAGTTCATCGTCACTGCGATCCTCCTGCACATCAGGGTCGGCGGCAACCTTGCCGAGGTCCTCGACAACATCTCCGACACGCTTCGAGACCGCCTCCAGACCAAGCGCGACATGAGCGTGCTCACAGCGCAGTCGCGTGCTTCCGCGACCATCATCACCGGCCTGCCGATACTGCTCGCCCTCGGTCTGTACGTGTTCGTGCCCGGTTACTTCCTTCCGATGACGAGCACCTTCACCGGCTGGCTGCTGCTTGGCGTGGCGGGCTTCTTGATCCTGATCGGCAACCTGTTGATCCGCCGCATGACGACGCTGGAGCGCTGACGTCCGATGATGACGATCGCCCTGGCAGCCGGTTTGATCTGTGCGGTGATCGTCATCGCTTACTTCATCGCGATCGACCAGCTCAGGACGACGGCGGTGGCCTCCGACGGAGCGGCGTCAGCCAATCAGCCGAGACGGACCGCTGTGCGCCACCTCGAATCGCTCACCCGCCCATGGACGTCGCGGCTGCCGTCTCACACGGCCGGCCAGCTGCGCCAGAAGCTGAGCCTGGCCGGGGACCCGGGTGGCCTGACCCCAACGGGCTTCCAGGCCGTCCGCTACAGCTTCGCGGCCTTGCTCGCGATCGTCGGACTCGGAGGTTCGCTGTTGCTGCCGCTTCCGCTGCCGCAGATCATCATGGTCCCGATCGGCGGCGGGGTCGCCGCGTTTGTGGGCTACATGGCCCCCCAGGTCTGGCTCAATCAGCGCATCTCGACGCGCCGCCAGCAGATCCAGCGCTCCCTCGCCGAAGCCACCGACCTGCTCACCCTCGTGGTCGAGTCCGGCATGGGCCTCGACGACGGCCTGCTGAGCATCACCGAGCGGTTCCACAACGCGCTCGGGGACGAGATCGGCAAGGTGCTCCGCGAAATCCGGCTCGGCCGCCCGCGCATGGCGGCGCTGGAGCACATGGCCGAATCGACCGGGGTCGCGGACCTGCATCACCTGGTCGAGTCGATCGTTCAATCCGATCAGATGGGCGTGCCCATCGCCCGCCTGCTCCGGGTGCAGGCCACCGAGATGCGGCGCCGTCAGCGCCAGACCGCACAGGAGCGCGCAGCGCAGGCTTCATCGCGAATGGTCTTTCCCATGGTGGGCTGCATCTTTCCCGTGCTGTGGATAGTCCTGCTCGGGCCCGCGATCATCCAGATCCTCAAGTCGATTCGTTGAGATGTCCAGCCACCCTGGCCCGCGCGGGCCGCGCCCATCCTTCAGCGACCTGGACAAGCCGCTTTACACGATCAGCGTCGCCGCCGAGATTCTCGAAACGCATCCCCGCACCCTGATGCTGTACGAGGATGCCCGGCTGATCGAGCCGTTCCGCACGACCACCAACCGGCGACGCTATTCACAGCGGGACATCAGCAAGGTGCAGGTGATACAGCACCTGACCCGCGAGAAAGGGGTCACGCTGGCGGGGGTGAGACACATCCTGAGCCTGTTCGAAGTCATGAAACAGCATCGCGTCGAGCCGCCCGCCGAGCTGCGTGAGGTCTTCGACCGCTACTCTCAACTCATCTGAGGCACGGGGGGAGGCAGGCCTCCCCCGTGGTACCCCCTCCAAGAGACACTTTGCCTGGAGTCGTTTGGAAGGTGGCACGCCTCGGTGTCGGCCGGAGTGAATCCGGCCTACGGCCGCGCCAGCTCTTATTGATGAATGCCGGAATGAATCCGGCCGATGCGCAGAGTCAGCTCTTATTGCGGCCGGAATGAAGCCGGCCGGTGCGCCACGATCTAGGAGGTCTCCTGGGCGCGCTGTTTTCGGCGCTTGGCGGCGGGAGCCCACAGACTCTCGAGGTCGTAGAAGGTGCGCTCGCCGGGCAGGAAGACGTGGGCCAGCACGGAGTCGAAGTCCAGAAGGATCCAGCCGGCGTCCGTATAGCCGTCCACCGCGAGCGGCCCGAGGTCCTTTGCCTTTGCGGATTCGGACATGCCATCTGCGATGGCGCGCACCTGGCGATCGGTCTCGCCTTCGCAGATGACGAAGTAGTCCGCGATCGAGGTCTTGTCGCGGACATCGATGATGACCGGGTCCCAGGCTTTCTTGTCCAAAGCCGCAGCACGCAGCAGGCGGGCAAGCTGCAGCGGAGTCAGCCGACGCGGACTCGGCGGCCTGGACTTCCTTGCGGGGCGCGAGCGGTCGGGCGACGCTCTCAACCTAGCGATTATCCCGGTAGAGGTCTTGGTCGGCGATGTAGCGCGCCACAGCGTCAGGCACCTGGCCGGTGATCCATTCCTTGCTCGCCAGGGCTGCCCTGAGCGCGCTCGCGGAGACGTCAGGCGTGGATCGTAGGCAGGTGATGACTCGCGCCGGGTCGAGCCCGGCCGCTCTCAACAGCGCATCATCCGGCGCCCTCACCCCCGGCCGGTTCACAACGACCATGAGGGCAAGCTCCTGCACCTGTTCCGGCTCGTGCCAGGTCGCGAAGAGGCGAGCGGCATCCCAGCCTAGGATCAAGAAGAGCTCGTCGGCCGGCCTGGCGCGATGGAGCTCGCGGAGCGAATCGAGCGTGTAAGAGATCCCGCCGCGCCGGATCTCCAGGTCCGAGGTCTCGAACCGCGGCTCGCCTTCGATCGCGAGGCGACACATCTCCAGGCGCTGCTCGCCCGACGCGCGCGCAGCCGTACGGTGGGGCGACTGCGCAGCCGGCACGAAGATCACGTGGTCGAGCTCGGCGCAGTCCAGCGCCGCTTGGGCCGCCGCCAGATGTCCATTGTGAATCGGATCGAAGGTGCCGCCGAAAATGCCGAGCTTCACGGCTGGTATTCGAACTCCTCGTCCGCGATTCGGACCGAGTCGCCTGGCAGCGCGCCGGCAGCCTCCAACGCGGTGTTCACACCGAGCTTGTCGAGCCACGACTGGAATCGGGCGAGCGCAGCCTCTGATTCGAGGTCTGTTCGCTCCACCAGGCTCTCGACCCGATCGCCGTGAACCACAAAGCCACCGGAAGTCTTTTCCACCACGAGATCCCTCTCCAGTTTGACGGGCAGCCTGGTGGTCTTCCCCGCGGAGGCGAGGCGGCGCTCGGGAGCAACGGCAAGCGTCTTGACGATCGAGCTCCTCAGCTCCGCCAGGCCTTCACCCGTCACGGCTGAGACGAAGACCACATTCTTTCGGCGAGTGCGCCTTTGCAAGCGGCGCGCAGCGTCGAGGTCGACCTTGTTGACGGCCACGACGTGCGGTCGCTCCCCAAGCTCCGGCGAAAACTGGATGAGCTCGGAGCGGATCATGGCGAGATCCTTCCACGGGTCGGGGCCGGATCCGTCGATCACGTAGACCAGCACTCGGGTCCGTTCGACGTGGCGCAGGAAGCGGAGCCCGAGGCCCGCACCTCGGGCGGCGCCCTCGATCAGTCCCGGGATGTCGGCGATGACCATTCGCCCGCCTTCGGAGTCGGCGACTCCGAGCTGTGGATCCAGAGTGGTAAAGGGATAGTCGGCCACGGTTGGCCGGGCGGCTGTGAGGGCGCCGAGGAGGGACGACTTGCCGGCGTTCGGAGGTCCGACGAGTCCGATCTCGGCGATGAGCTTGAGGTCCAGCACGATATCCCGCTCCTCGCCCTTGAGGCCTGGCTCGGCGTAGTCGGGAGCGCGTCGGGACGACGTCTTGAAATGCACGTTGCCGCGCCCGCCGGCCCCTCCATGCGCGACCACCGCCGTGGCCCCGGGCCGGTCAAGGTCGGCCAGCACGCCGCCGTTCGCGTCCACGGCCACCGTACCGACCGGGACGTCCAGCGTCACGTCAGCGCCTCGTCGACCGCTCTTGCGCCCCCCCGCGCCATGAGCCCCCGGCTCGGCGTGCCATCGCGCGCGACTCTTGTACACAGCGAGGTCGGAAACCCCGGTCGTCGCCTTGAGGATCACCGAGCCTCCGGAGCCGCCGTCGCCGCCGTCAGGTCCGCCCTTTGGGATGAACGGCTCTCTGCGAAACGAGGCCGATCCTCTTCCGCCGTGGCCACCGCTCACGTTGACTCGCGCAGAGTCGACGAAGCGACGCCGGCTGTCAGCTCTTGACGTGCTGCTCCACGCTGACGCGCCGGCCGTCCTTGCCCACGCGCTGATAGCGCACGTTGCCCTCCACGAGGGCGAACAGCGTGTGGTCGCGGCCCAAACCGACACCGGTGCCGGGCGCGATCCTGGTGCCGCGCTGACGGACCAGGATGGCTCCGGCCTCGACGACCTGGCCGCCGTACATCTTGACTCCAAGCATTTTGGGCTTCGAGTCACGACCGTTTCGAGAGGACCCGCCCCCCTTCTTGTGTGCCATCTAGTCCGACTCCTTCTTGGTCTTCCGCGTCACGGTCTTGGCCTGCGCCTTCGCGGGGGCGGCCTCCGATTTGGCTTTGGATTCAACTTTGGCCGCCGGCCCGGCTCCGGCTTTCGTCCGAGCGGATCGAGCCGTCGTCCCGGCCTTGGCCTCCGCCTTCGTCTCGGCCTTGGCCTCCGCCTTCGTATCGGCCTTGGTCTCGGGTTTTTCCTCGCGTGCGGTCTCGGCCGTCCTGCCGGCGATGGCCACGATCGAGAGGGCTGTCAGGTCGGCCCGGCCCCCATGGTGAACGCGGACACGCTTCTTGGACTTGTACCTGATGCTCTCGATCCGAGGTCCGCGCCGGTGAGCGATGACTTTGGCCTCAACGTGCAGCCCGGCTATGGTCGGCGTGCCGACCTGGATCTCCCCACCGTCGTTGAGAATCAGGACGCGGCTGAGCGTGAAGTTGGCGCCGGGCTCGGCTTTGATCCTGTCGACCAGGATCTGATCTCCTGGCGCGACCCGGTACTGCTTTCCTCCGCTGACGACGACAGCCGACAGCGAACTATCTGGCTTGGGCACGGCCGATGATTGTACCAAGAGCCACCCCGCAGAGGCCCCTGGCGGGCCGACGGCTACCTCAGGAGCAGCGAGGTGCCGATCAAGAGCACGAGCACGGCCCCGGCGTACGCCGGCACCGCTCGCGCAAACAGCCCGCGGGCGAGGGCGTCGCCGCGCCAGGACAGCACCAAGCCACCGACCATCGAAAGCAAGGCAACGAGAAAGGTGATCCCCAGGAAGCGGATCAATCCGGCTCCGTCGTTGGCGCCGGGCGGAAAGAACAGGGTGGTGAAGAGCCCGCAGTACGAAAGCCAGCACAGCGCCCGTGCCACGTCCGGCCGTGGAGTGACCCGACGGTCGACCGGAGAAGTCCGCGGCCACAGCCGCAGCACGGCGGGCAGGCACAGCAGATACAGGAAGCCGCTCGCGACTTTGAGCGGCAGGAGAGCAGGGACGGTCAGGTTGCCCAACACCTGTGGGGGCAGGCTCTGCGGCTGAATCGCCGGTCCGAGCACCGACAGGAGCCAGCAGGCCTGGATGATCAGCAACAGGCTCGGCTGTGCGGCGGCGTCTCCGGTCAACGCGAACTCGGCCCAGGGCGTGAACGCAAGGGCCACCGCCGCAATGACGACGCTTCGCTCTGCCGTTGGGGTCGGGTTGAACGGCGCGGCCAGCTGCGTGGCGGCCAGAGTCGCGCACAAGGCGACGGTGACGATGACAGGCGTGGGCCTCCGGCGCACGAGGTCGCCCAGCGTGGCGCCGCCTCGGATCAGTCTGTTCCAGACCGCTTCGAGCAGAGCGCCGGATACAACCATGGCGAGCAGGCCGGGATAGATCAATAGGGCCAGCGAGTCGGTGCCAAGGTCGGAGAGAACCTGGATCAACCTTCGTGCCTCACAGCTGTGCCAGCCTGAGCAGCGGCAGCGGGTACAGACCGACCCCGATGTTCACTCCAAACACGATGGCGAGGGCGATCGCGCGGTGGCCACTCACCCGACCGATGCTGCGTCCCAGTCGCAGCGAGGCCGGAAGCCAAAGCAGCATGCCGACCGTGAGCGCGACGGCGAGCGGCCAGAAGAGCTGCGTCGCTCCCCGCAGAAGCAGGAGCCGGGCCGCAAACCCGGTGAACGGAGCCACGCCGGCAAGCATCGCCGCCGACAAAAGACTGACTGGCCGGTCTACCGCAGCTCCTGGGTTCTCGGTTTCGACGGAGGCGAGCAACAGGGGGAAGCGACCCAGGACCATGCCGATGAGGATCAGCAGCGCGGCGGACCTACCGTCGCTTATGAAGAGGCCGAACCCGCAGAGGGCCAGGCCCCAATCGGCCATGAACGAGTAGTGCCAGGCCGACCTGCCTGAAAGTGTCCACCGCGCCGCCACGGTGCCCCACAGGACGTTGAGCAGACCTACGCCGATGAGCATGCTGCCGAAGTAACCTCCGACGGCGGCCGGTAGGAATTCGCCGGCTTTCAAGAGCACCGTGGCCCCCAGCACCGGACCTACGAAGCCGACCCAGATGAAAGCGGATTCGGTGCTCTTCTCGCCTGGGTCGAGATGGTGCATGTACGGAAGCAGGCCCACCGCCGCCGCGACTCCCGCCACGAGCCCGACCGCGGCAAATCGCCCGAGCATCTCCGGGCCCTGCACCCGGACGAATAGCAGGGTCAGCGCCAGCAGGCCCACCGCGACGATTGGCGCCTGCAGCCGGGCGGCCACGTCACGCGACCCGCCGAAGCCCGAGTGCAGCACCGCCAGGGCGAGGAGGATGAGGATGACGACGTCGAGGCCGGGCGCCGCGGCAATCCCGGTCATCGCGACCAGGCCGGTGACACCGCGATAGAACAGGGATCGTCTCGAGTCGGCAGATGGAGCCAGGGCCAGCGCCAAAGCGAGCGACGCGGCGCTCGCGACCAGCAGAACCAGGGACGCCGACACTCAGGCCGCCTGGCGCTCTGTGCCGCGGACCAGGGCGGCGCCGGCTGCAATCAAGCCGGCCGCGACGTAGGCGGCCGCCCCCGGTGCTCCGGATTCAAGCGCGGTGGCCAGAGCGAGTGCCAGTGCCAAGACGCCGGCGGCGGTGAGGACCACCTCGGGCTGGCGGCTGGTCACGATTCGAGTGCCGAGCATGCCGATCAAAACGACCGAGGCGAATCGAAGCGGCGATCCAGCTCCGCTCGTGACCGTCGCGGCGAACCAGAGTCCGATCAGCCCGCCGCCGATGCAAAGTACCAGCCTCGGTGTCGAGCCGGGCGGCATCAGCTTCCAACCCTGCGCGCCGGATCGCAGTCGCAGGTAGGAGGCGGCAGCTCCGCCGATGACGAGCGCTGCGGCGGCGGCGCCCGCTCCCGATTGCCACGCGAGCCACGACACACCCACCGTCGCCAGCCCCACACCTGCCGCCAGACCCCGACGGCCGTCCGCCAGCACGATGAAGGACGCGCCCAGCCACGCCAGCGCCGCTGCGAGGATGCCGATCACAAGCGGGTGACCGCGAAGCCAAGCGCCACCAGCGACGCTAGCCACAGCACCGGCCGGCCACCGGCGACCACGGATTCGATCAACCGAGCGTTCGCGAGGGACCGGTACTGCTCGGGAACGGCGGCGTCGCGTGCAGCCGCCCTGGCTCGGTCCACGAGGTCGGCGAACGGCAAAGCAAATGGCGGTGGCCGTGAAGAGCTGCGCGCAAAGCCCCTGCGCGCGAAAAAGAAAGCCACCACGCCGAGCACAAACAGAGGACCAAACAGGGTCAGGGCTGGCAGGACCGTCGACACGGTGACCACGGAGATCAGGCCCCCCGCGACGGGTTCGGCAGGGGTGGACATGACGTCCGCTTGCGCGGGGTTGGCAAGCAGGGTCTGGAAGGCGGGGAGCGCGGGCCCGGCGAGCAGAGTGAACGCCGCGATCGCAGTGGCGACCTTCGGGAACGTTTCGCCGCCCGGCGTCACGCCGTCACCCGGCAACCCCAATGCCCTGGCCGCGGCCAATATCCAGACCGTCCAGGCCACAACGCCGAGCAGCCCGATCAGGCCCATCAGGTTGCCGCCTTCAAATGTGGACTCGATCCCCAGGACACGGGCTCCAAAAGCCAACCCGGGAGGAACACCCACGGCCGCCGCCACGGCGACCAGCGAATGAGCGCCGCTGGTCCGTGGGAGCAGCGCGATGCAGGTGGTGAGCGCAGCCGCGACTGAAAGCGTCGTCAGGCTCGCGGCCAGGCCCAAAGGCTCCCCGAGGGCCAAAGTCATCAGCGCGAAGCCTCCGAACCCTGGAACCACCTCGCCCAGAAAGTCGCCACGCGTCGCTGCCGCCTGGGCGCGCATGGCGGCGCCGAACGCGATCAGAACTCCGAGCGCACCAAGCACGATCGAGAACGCGGCCACCGGGTAGTGACCATTACCCATCTCGTAACCGCGCACCAGCAGATAGAAGCCCAGCGGGTAAAGCGTCGCCACCGTCATGCCCGCCGCCCGGGTCGAAGGCCTCGACCACAGCTGCGAGGGCCACGCTTTCCACGGAACGAGCCCCGACGCCAACAGAGCAGACACTGCCAGCAGCACGAAAACGGGTCCGGTGAAGCTCGTCGCCGGCACGGCCGAGTAGGCAGCCGTGCCGCCCCGCACCTGCAGGATCGCCCCCGCCAGTCCGAGGATCAACCAGGCGGCCAGCAGCTCACTCCAGCGGGGACGGCGCGACGCCTCGTCTTCGGAGTCGAGCTGAACCACGGCCAGGGTCGCGGCCGTGCCCCCGGCCACGGCGGTCAGCACGACATCGCCCGCTTCGAGCGCAACGATCGCGGCCGCCAAACCGAGGGTCCCGACCGCCGCCTCCTGCCAGCGTCGGCGCTGCATCGCCATGAGCACCGCGGCCGGAAGCAGCACCATGAGTCCGAACGCAAACGCGACCGCGTCCAGGCGAAGGTCAAAAGAGGGGCCGAATCCAAGCGAGCCAAGGTTGAGCTCCTGTGTCGAGCGGACCGGCACCCAGACGAGCACCAGCGCGAGCGCCGCGCCGGCGCCCGACACGCCGGCGCCCAGTCGCCCGGCGTTGACGCCCAGAAGACCGAGGGTCGCGACCGCGGCGCTGCCGAGGACCAGTAGCGCGACCGGTGCAAGGACCGCGGCTGATGGCATGCGCCGCTAGCGTAGCGACGCCGGCCGCGGCATCACGCTCCGCGGCAGGTCAGCGCTCAACGTCGGTCAGGTCAGTCGTTCGATGGCCGCGCCGAGCTCGGACGCCCGCTCCGCGAGCTTCTGGACGATGTGCGGCGGGGCCTTGGCCCGGAAGTCCGGATCGGCCAGCTTCTCTTCCGTCTTTGCCAGGTCGGCTCGCAGGCGCTTGAGCTCCCTCTCGTTGCGCCCGTCGCCGGCGCCCGCGGGAAAGCTCACCTTACCGGCGACCGCACCGAGAGGGGTGCCGGCATCCACCGCGCCAAGCTCGACCGACGCGAGTCGGGCCGCCAGCCCGGCCACGCTTCCGGCGGTCGACCCGTCGAGCTCGAGCCGGCCTCCGCGGGGCGGAGCGCCCGCCGCCTGGCGGTGACCGCGCACCTCTTCCACGATCCGTATGACCTGTCCGAAAGACTCCTCGGCTGCCGGATCGACATGCTGGTCCATCCGCTCCGGCCACCGCGCTTTCATCAGGTAGTCACGGGATCCGGGCAGGCGCGACCACAGCTCCTCGGTCACGAACGGCATGACCGGGTGAAGCAACCGGAGAATGACGTCGAGGCAGTGGTGAGCCACGTCCTGAGCCGCGGCATCGCCTGCCCGCAGTCGATCCTTCACCGCTTCCAGGTACCAGTCGCAGAACTCGTTCCAGGCAAAGCTGTAGGCGGCTCCGATCGAGTCCTGAAACGCGAAGTTCTCGATTCCCGCGGTGACCGCGGCGCATGTGAACGCCAGGCGCGAAAGCACCCACCGATCCTCGAGGTGCTCGTGAGCCTCGTGCGCTCCGAGTGGCTGCGCCGGGGTTCCCGGCGAGCTGAGCACGAGGCGGGTCGCATTCCATAGCTTGTTACAGAAACGGCGATAACCCTCGACGCGGCTCTCGTCGAAGCGGACGTCCTGGCTCGACATGGCAACCGACGCAGACCATGCGCGGAGCGCGTCTGTCCCGTATTTCGCGATGAGAATCCGCGGATCGACCCCAGTGCCTTTCGACTTCGACTGGCGTTCGCCGGTCGAGGTCTGGACCTGGCAGTGGATCGCGACGTCGAAGAACGGAACGTCGCCCATGAACTCAAGGCCGGTCATGATCATCCGGCTGACCCAGAGGTTGATGATCTCCCGCGCCGTGCTGTTCATGTTGTTCGGGTAGAAGGCTTTGAGATCGGCGGTTTCCTCGGGCCATCCCAGAGTTGCGAACGGCCAGAGCGCGGACGAAAACCACGTGTCCAGCACGTCGGGATGCTGCTCCAACCTGGTGGTGCCGCACTCGGTGCACTGGCGCGGAGGATCGATCACCACCATGCGATGGCCGTTCTCACAGTCGTACACGGGAACGCGGTGGCCGAGCCAGAGCTGGCGGCCGATGTTCCAGTCTCGCAAGCCGCGCAGCCAATCCAGGTACGTGCGCTCGTAGCGCTCAGGGTGCCATCGGACCTTGCCGGCGGCCGAGGCGGCCAGCGCTTTGTCGCGCATGGTCTCCATGCGCAACCACCACTGCTCACTGATCAGCGGCTCGATGACGGCGTGGCAGCGATCGCAGTGGCCGACCTCGTGCGTGTACGGCTCCTCTTTGACCAGCACGCCCTGGGCGGTCAGGTCGGCGACGATGCGGGCTCGGGCATCCAGGGCGGGCAGGCCGTCGTACGGAAGGCCCGGGGCGCTGAGACTGCCGTCCGGGTTTATGCCGTTGACGGTTTCCAGGCTGTGGCGCTGGCCGATCTCGTAGTCCATTGCGTCATGACCAGGGGTGACCTTCAACGCACCGGTCCCAAAATTCTTCTCCACCGCGGCGTCGCCCACGATGGGCAGCCTGCGTCCGACCAGCGGGAGAATGGCCGTACGGCCTATCAGATGAGCGTATCGAGCGTCCTCAGGGTGCACCGCGACGCCGGTGTCGGAGAGCATCGTCTCGGGACGCACCGTGGCGATCACGACGTCGCCCCCACCCTCGATCGGGTAGCGGATGAAGTAGAGCTTGTCCTCATGCTCCTGCCAGTCGACCTCCAGGTCTGAGATGGCCGAGCGGTCGTGGGGACACCAGTTGACGATTCGAGGCGCTCGGTAGATCCAGCCGCGCTCGTAGAACGCCACGAAAGCGGTCATCACCGCCCTGACGTATCTCGGGTCCATCGTGAAGCGCAGGCGCGACCAGTCGAGAGAGACGCCCAGCACGCGGTCCTGGCTGACGATCGTCTCTCCGACGTCGTGGTACCACTCCACGACGCGCGACGTGAAGGCATCGCGGCCGAGCTGCTCCTTGGTCATCCCCTCGGCGGCAAGCTGCTTCTCGATCACGTTCTGGGTGGCGATGGCCGCATGGTCCGTGCCGGGCAGGAAGAGGACCTCGAAACCGGCCATCCTCCGGTAGCGCGCGCAGATGTCCTGCAGCGTGTGGTTCAACGCGTGGCCCATGTGCAGCTCGCCGGTGATGTTTGGGGGCGGCAGGCAGATGGTGAACTTGGGCCTGCGGCTGGCGTGATCTGCGACGAAAAGGCCGTCCGATTCCCAGCGCGCGTACCAACCGGCCTCGACGGCCTGTGGGTCGAACGCTTTAGGCATCTGGTTCTGCTGGTCGGATTGGATCTGTTTCATCTCATCAGGGCGTGCGTGATTCGCTGTCAGTGGAGGTTGGTTGCGCCGGCCGGATGGTCGCTAGTGCGACTGCGCCGGCGAGGGTACGGATACGCGCTCGTCCCGGCTCATGGTGAGGTGAATCGTAACCTGCTCGAGCCGCAGGACGCTCAGTGTTCGTTGGCTGCGCGCCTCGATGAAGCGCGCCCGGCGGGCGCTCTAAGCGGACTCGCCAACCAGACGAGCCGGACCCTCACCCTCGACGGTCAGCTCGAATTCGGGCTCAAGGGCCTCGCGGATCGAGCGCTCGGAGATCAGGCAGCGCTTGATGTCCGGACGGGACGGGATCTCGAACATCGAGTTGAGGAGCGCTTCCTCGATGATTGACTTGAGCGCACGCGCGCCGGTGCCCCGCAGGAGCGCGAGCTCGGCGATGGCTTCAAGGCTGCCCTTCTGAAACACGAGCTCGACATTGTCCAGCGTGAAGAACTTCTGGTACTGCTTGACGAGCGCGTTCTTCGGCTCGGTGAGGATGCGTACGATGTCCTGCTGGTCGAGGTGGTGCAGAGTGACGATGATCGGCAGGCGTCCGATGAACTCGGGAATGAACCCGTACTTGAGCAGGTCCTGGGGCTGCAGGTGCTTCAACGTTTCGGAAACCGCCTTTCGCTCGATTTTGTTGTGCGGAGCGCCGAAACCGATCGCGCGCCGGCCGATGCGCTGATCGACAACCTTCTCCAGGCCGTCAAAGGCGCCGCCGCAGACGAAGAGGATGTTGGTGGTGTTGATCTGGATGAAGTCTTGATGGGGATGCTTGCGACCACCCTGCGGCGGGACGTTTGCCACCGTGCCCTCCAGGATCTTCAGGAGGGCCTGCTGGACACCCTCGCCGCTGACGTCGCGGGTGATCGAAGGGTTGTCTGACTTACGCGCAATCTTGTCGATCTCGTCGATGTAGATGATTCCGCGCTCAGCGCGGCTGATGTCGAAGTCGGCCGCCTGGATGAGGCGCAGCAGGATGTTCTCGACGTCCTCGCCGACGTACCCGGCCTCGGTCAGGCTGGTCGCGTCTGCGATGGCGAACGGCACATCGAGGATCTTGGCCAGCGTCTGAGCCAGGTAGGTCTTTCCGCAACCCGTCGGGCCCACGAGGAGGACGTTCGACTTGGTCAGCTCGACGTCGCCTACCGATTTGGAGGCGGAAATGCGCTTGTAGTGGTTGTAGACCTGGACCGACAGGACCTTCTTCGCCCGGTCCTGGCCGATCACATACTGGTCGAGCGCAGCGCAGATCGTCTTCGGGTTGGGGATGAAGCCGGTCTTCTGCTTCTTCTGCCCGGCTGTTTTGTTGTCGTCTTCGAGGACCTCCTGGCAGAGGTCGATGCACTGGTCGCAGATGAACACCCCCGGCCCTGCCACCAGCTTTCTCACCTGGTCCTGACCCTTGCCGCAGAAGCTGCAGCGGGTGTAGCGGCGGCGGTCTTCGCGTTCGTTCATCTGGTCACCGTTTCATCTGGTTCATGAGGATGCGGGCGCCGGGGGATTATGCCCCCACAGCATCTCGTTGGCAACGCTGATGCATTCGCTGCAGATGAACACGCCCGACCCGGCGATCAGCCGGACCCCCTCCTGCTGGGTCTTCCCGCAAAAAGAGCATTTCGCCCGGAGGCGCGGGAGCTCGCCCTGCTTGCTCTTTCGCCTGAAGATCATCCTGCGGCGACTTTCTCCTTTTCCTTTTCTTTCTCTTTCTCTTTCTCGCCGGGCTTGGCGGGCGTGAGGATGATGTCGTCGATCAGGCCGTATTCCTTGGCCGCGTCGGAGGTCAGGAAGTAGTCGCGCTCTGTGTCCTGGGTCACCCTCTCGATCTTCTGCCCGGTGTGGTTGGCCAGGATCTGGTTCAGCTGCTCTCGCGTACGCAGGATCTCCTTGGCGTGGATCTGGATGTCAGAGGCCTGCCCCTGCATGCCACCCCAAGGTTGGTGGATCAGGATGTTGGCGTGGGGCAGCGCGAACCGGTGTCCATGAGCCCCGCCGGCCAGCAGCACCGCGGCCATCGAGTAGGCCATTCCGATGCAGATGGTCGAGACCGGAGGTCTGATGTACTGCATGGTGTCGTAGATCGCCAGGCCGGCGGTCACCTGACCACCTGGGCTGTTGATGTAGAGGGCGATCTCCTTCTCTGGATCTTCTGATTGAAGGAAGAGGAGCTGAGCCACCACCAGGTTCGCGACCTGGTCGTCGATAGGGGTACCGATGAAGACGATGCGCTCCTTCAGGAGTCGCGAGTAGATGTCGAAAGCCCTTTCCCCGCGGCCGGTGTTCTCCACCACCATCGGGACGAGATAGCCGGACGGGCGGTTCATTCTGGTCAGTTCGTCCACATCGTCATTCTAGACACGCGTTCGGCGGCTTCAGTCAAGACCCAGCCCCAACCACCGCCACCAGCCGTTCCAGGACTCGCTGCCGGCGGAGCCTGGAGGCGAAGTATCTCCGGGCGCTGGGGCTCTTTTTCAGCTCCTCGATCTGGTCTTTGAGCTCATCGTCGCCGCTGGCCTCTTCCTCGAGAAACTTGAGCACGTCCTCCTCCGATGGGTCCAGGCTCTGCTGCCGGGCGTACTCGGCCAGCACCAGATCGACCTTGAGCCGGGATTCGGCGCTCGGGGTTTCGCCGGCCATCCACTGGTCGATCGTCTTCCCCATGTACTCGAGATAGCGCTCGAGCTTCAGGCCCTGCCGGTTGAGGGTGCGCTCCATCGACTCGAGCTGGCTCGCCAGCTCACGGTGGATGAGGGCTTCCGGCACCTCCACCGACGACGATTCGACGAGCTCGTGCACGATGTCCTGCTCGTGCTCCAGCTTCGTCATGGCGGCGGCCGACTCCTCGAGCTGCGACCTCACGGCGGACCGGTAGGCTTCCACCGTTTCCTGGGCCCCTTGACTCAGAGTCCTGGCCAGCTCGTCGTCCAGAGCAGGCAGGATCTTCTCCTTCACGCCCTGCACCTTGACCTTGATCGTCGCTTCGCGACCGGCGAGCTTCGGCTCCTCGTAGTCGTCTGGGAACTTGACCGTCGCTTCCCGGTCCTCACCTGCAAAGGCCCCCGGCAGGGCTGCCAGCAGCTCGGGTAGCAGGACGCCCTCCTTGACATCCGCCTCCATGGCCTGGCGCGTCTCCGATTCGACCACCTCGCCATCCACCTCCACCCGAACGTCGATCACCGCCATGTCGCCGGTCCGCACCTCGCGCTCCACGGGCGTGATCTCGGCCATCGGCAAGCGCACGTCTTCAAGCCGCCTTTCGACCATCGCGTCGGTGACCTCGACCTTGCGCGCGGCGATCTTGATGGCGGACGCGTCGCCGAGCTTCACCTCTGGCATCACGCTGATGGTCGCCTTGAGCTTCGCCGGCCGACCGCGGTCGAGCTCAAGCACCTCGACGTCCGGGTTGTCGATGGGGTCGATGTCCTTTTCGGCCAGCGCCCGCTGGACGGCGTCCGGCACCAGGACTTCGACGACCTCTTCACGCAGGACGCCCGGGCCCAGCCTGGCTTCGACCAGAGCTTTTGGCGCCCGGCCGGGCCTGAACCCACCGATCTTCGCCCGCGACGTCAACCGGTTCAGCACGCGCTCATAGGTGGCGTCGACCGTGGCGGCTGGAACCTCGATCGTCATCCCGACCTGACTTTTCGGCAGCCGCTCCACTTCGATCGCCAGGGATGGAGACTTCTCGTCCGCGGGCGGGCTGCTCTTGGCCACGCCGGCCGGGGCGGAGCTCGATTTGGTGCGGTCGGGCATCGCGCGATTCTACGTGCCGAAGGCCACCCGCCTCCGGCCGGGCTCCGGTCGCGTGCGGCTAGGCCGGGCTCGGGAGCGGGCTGGCGGGCACCGGGCCGGTCCCGGGATCCGACGGGACGACGTACACCGGCAAGCTCGGAGTCGGGCTTGGCGGGTTGTCCCCTGCGAGTCGTGGAACGCTGGTCGTGTCGCTCAGGAACCAGCTGTTGTTCGGCCCGGCGACCACGTCGGCCGGCTTGTCGAACCAGAGATCCGCAGGCACCCCGGCCAGGGCCTGGTCCATGAACGAGTGAAGCCCTGGCGACACGACGTAAACGGCGTCCAGGCCGACTTTCATCGTGTGATTGTTGCCAAGGACGTCACCCACCCACATGACTGCGGCAAGCGTCGGTGTGAACATCACCGTCGATCCGTCTTTGAAAGCGTCCGACGTGCCCGTCTTCGCGGCCACGGTGTGGTCCGGGAAGTGGAGCGGGTTGAGCGGGCCAAACAGAGGGCGGTTGTTGTTGTCGGACATGATCTTGCCGATGATGAACGCCACGCCGGGGTCGATTGCCTGGTGCGCTCGCACATCCGCGTTGGTCTGGTACAGAACGTTGGAGTGCGAATCGGTCACCTGCAGGATCGCCTCCTGCGAGTGGTACACGCCCAGGTCGGCGAAGGTGGATATGCCCGCCACGTGCTCCATGAGGGTGATTGGGTAGCCGCCCAGGGTGAGGCTGGGACCGTACAGGTCCGTGGCGGCCTGAGTGTCGTAGGGGCCGGTGCTGTCAGGTCCGGAGTAGCGCGGAAAGACGCCCATGCTTCGCATGAAGGTCAGAACCGCCGGCACGCCGATCGAAAGCTCGACCTTGACGGCCGGGATGTTGAGCGAGTTACCGAGACACTGCCTGAGCGGCAGCACACCATGGGTCTTCCCGTCGTAGTTGACGAACGAAACCGAGGAATACGCGTCCTTGTAGACAAGTGGGCTCGGGCCGTCGTACACGGGCGTGTCCATCGTCGCCGCGCGGGCGTTGATGGCCGCCGCGTAGTTGTACGGCTTCATCGAGGAGCCCATGTTTCGCGGCACCAGCGCCCAGTTGTACTGGCCGGCCGGCGCGTTGTAGTCGGGAGACCCGACCATGACGAGGATCTCGCCCGTCTTCGGGTCCTCTGCCACCAGCGCGGAGGAAAGCCGCCCGTTGGGGTCGGCTCCTCCCGGGAGGTACTTCTGGTAGGCATAGGTGCCCGCCGCGACCGGCCCCTGGCCCATGTCGTAGGCAAAGTTGGTGCGAACCGCCGACTCGCCTATCTGCTGCAGCCTGTAGTCGAGCGTGGTTTTGACGTTGAGCTGCTGGACCCCAGGCTGGAATCCCAGCTGGCGCAGCTCGGTCAGCACGTAGTCGACGAAGTGGGGCGCCAGGAAGCTGTTGGTCGGCGGTTGGTAAACGAGCTTCTCCGCGAGCGCCTTGTCCATGTCCGCCTGCGCGATGAAGTTCGACCTCACCATCGCTGCCAGGACCTCGGTCTGCCGCACCCTGGCCGCGTCCGGGTTCAACGTCGGGTTGAACTCCGTAGGTGCCTGGGGCAGCCCGGCCAGCACCGCGGCTTCCGCGAGGTCGAGCTTGGACGCGGGGATATGGAAGTAGCTTTCGGCGGCGGCCTCGACTCCGTACGACTGAGAGCCGTAGAAAGTCTTGTTGAGGTAGAGCTCCATGATCTGGTCTTTCGAATACGCCTGGGTCAGCTCATAAGCGAGGGCGATCTCAGAGATCTTGCGAGTGATGGTCTGGCTCGGTGTCAGGAACAGCTGCTTGGCGAGCTGCTGCGTGATCGTGGAGCCACCGCCGACGATGTGCCCCGCGCGCAGGTTGTCGAGTGCCGCGCGAATGATGCCCTGGATGTCGAAGCCCGGGTTCGTATAGAACCCCCTGTCTTCGATCGCCACCGTGGCCTGGACCATGTAAGGAGAGATGTCCTTCAGCTTCACCGCGAGGCGGTGGTCGCCGTGATTGCACTCGTCGGCGAGCACCACTCCGTTCCGGTAAGTGATCAGCGTGTCACCCGCGAAGGCCGCGCTGTCCAGCCCTCGGATCGACGGCAGACCGTCCAGGAACGTCTGGGCATACGCGTCGGCGGCGAAGCCGACCACCAGCAGGCCGACGACCAGGACGCCAAACCACCGCAGACGCGCGACGCGGCGCCGGTGCTGCCCGATCGGAGACCAGCCGGCGTGGATTCGCGCGCGGGGACGGTGTCCGCCTCTGGTTCTGACCTTTTCTGGAACGCGCTTATTCACGGTTGGTAAGCATGTGGATCCTAGGTTTCAACGGCGCTACAAACGCCCGGGACCAGTCGCTGGTTACGCGCCGATCGCCCATCACCTTACCGCGCAGGCCCGACGGGCGGCAACCGGGGGGCGCAATTGCCGCAGGTTACGATTTCGGTGTGTTGAAGCGAACCAGAGGTTCCCGCGTGCGCGAAGGGGGCGACTGACACAGATCACCCCGATCGAAGGCGAGCTGGCCGAGGTGAAGGACGAGCCTGCATGGGAGCAGCTGGTTTCCCGGCAGCACTTTGCCCCATTTCTGCAGAGCTGGCACTGGGGTGAATTCCAGAAAAGCCAGGGACATGCGATCCACCGCGTCGCGTACTTTCGCAATGGAGAGCCGGTCGGAGCGGCGCAGGGCGTGATCACCCGCTCGAGATACGGAACGATCTTCTACGTGCCCTATGGACCTGTGCTGGACTGGTCCGATCAAGCCCTCGCCAGGGCCTTCCTCATGAAGTTGGTGTCCGTGGCCCGCGCGCGGGGTGCCGATTACCTGCGAATCGACCCTCGAGTTGAAACGTCCCCGGCCACGCGATCGATCCTGGAGGAGTCCGGGTTCCGCAAGGCTCCGGTTTTCGTGCAGGCGGAGTTCGATCTCGTGCTCGACGTCGGCTCGCACACCGAGCAAGAGCTGATGGCCAATCTGCGCAAGACGACGAGAAACCTTGTCCGAAAGGCGACTTCGATTGGTGTGAAGATCGAAACCACACGCAGCGCGGAGCGGTTTGACGCGTTTCAGAGCTTGCTTGACGCCACGGCCAAGCGGCACAACGTCACGTTCCAGGGACGGGACTATTTGAGAGCGCAGTTCGAGAAGATGAGCGAGGCGGGGATCGACGAACTCGTTCTGGCGGAGTACGAAGGCCGGCCCGCCGCCGCGGCGATCATCGCTTTCTACGGTGACAACGCGTCTTACGTTCACGGCGCCTCGCAGCCAGCGTCGCGCGTTCCAGCCAGCTATCTACTGCAGTGGTCGGCGATTCTCGAAGCCAAGCGCCGCCAGCTCAAGTACTACATCTTCTGGGGAGTGGCGTCCAACGAGGACCCCAGAAACCCGCTCCACGGCACGACCCTTTTCAAAAGGGGGTTCGGCGGCGAGAGCGTCACGTACGTGGGTGCCTGGGACTACCCATTTGGCTCGCGCTACTGGCTGGTCTGGGTGGTGGAGACCATCCGGAGACGGATCCGCCGGCTCTGACTGCTTAGAGTGCGCCGTCGCGGAGGCGGGCGTGAATCTCGTCTGCGCTGACCAGGCGCTCCTGCCGGGTACCCGGGAAATGAACCCGCACGCCCGGCCTTCCTGGGCTGCCAAGCTCCCAGCCTGCGCCGTAGAGCTCTGAGGCGCGGGCGAGATCGGTCGCCTGAGCAACCTGCACACCGTCCGTGAAGCTGAGGCTCTGGGTCCGGGCACCGGGGTAGCCCAGCCGCACCTCGCCGCCCGTTTTCAAGTTGTAGATGTAGTCGTCCAGCGCGCCCGAGGCGCCGGCCGCAGCCAGCTCGGCCACGGTTGGCAGCTCGCCGGCCTTCATCGCCGTCTTTACGTCAGCGCGTCGTGCTCGAAGCGCCGCCCGCTCCCGCCGCCGAACCTCGGTCAGGAGCACATCACGCTCCGCTCGCATCGCGGCGAGCTCCTTCTCGATCGGCCGCATGCGCGCATTGGCTTCATCGATCCGCCGCGGGAGCTCAGCGTCGTCCAGGGCACTCAGATCCGCCGACACAGTCACGGACTCTAGGAAGCCGCGGGTCCCGCGTCAACGCGGCGGCTTCGGCGACCGGCGGCGGAGAGCCAGGAAACCGATACCGGCGCCCACGAGCGCGATCAGAAGCACCCCCGCGACGACACCTGGGCCGAGGCCGCTGGCCTGGTTCGTTGGCGTGGGCGCGGCCGTCGCGCCGGCCGCAGGGCTCGAGGTTGGGCTTGGTGAGGGTGGCTGGTCCATCGTGAACACGAGGTGACCCTCGCCATGGGCCGTGGTCGGGGTGCCGATCAGCGTCATCGGATGGCAGTCGGGGTTGCATCGAACGTCGATCATCGTCGCGCCACCCTCGCTCGCGCCGAGCAGATCGCCCTCCTGCACACCCGCCGACACCAGTTGCGCGCTGGAGAGTCGGAGCAAGCTGTCGGTCCCGGGATGCGGACTACCGGCCGTCCCGCGGTCGGCGAAATAAAGGTTGCCGCCCCGCGCGAAACCTGATGGCACAAACGCCACCGATTCGACGCCGATGTCTCCGCCCGCCGGAACTCCCGAATCGACCAATTTGGCTGCTTTGCCGTTGGGCCCGATCGACCAGATGACTCCGCTCAACTCGTCGGGCGCGATGAGCGTGCCGCCGAACCGCCCGAAGGTTGACGGCGCGACCACTAACCCGCCCTCGAAAACCGGAGCCGTGCTCGTGACGAGCGAGACGCTCCCCTTGCAGTCGATGGCATAGACCGCGCTGTGCCCAGGTAATGGAGCGGTTGCCAGCAGGCGGTGATCAAAAGCGCCCTCTGAGTCGAACGCGATGCCGTTCAAGCCCGTGGCTGGGATGTTGGCGAACGGAGAAGATGTCTGGCCAAATGGATCGACCACGGTGATGCCGACAGGCGCATGCAGCCGTAGCACGAACGTCTCGTCCGGCGCGAAACTGCATCCTGCGGCAGAGTCGCGCAACCCTGGTGAGACCGCGAGATACGCCTCTGCACCCGCGTCGTCGTGGTATCCACCCTGGCCACCGGCGAATGGAATCACGTCGCCCGCCAGGCTGAGCAAGTAGAGCGCAGCGCTACCGGCCACGACAACGGCACCATGGGTCATCGGACCCCCAAGGTCGAACACGCCAGGAACCGTTTTCCATCTATCCCAGCTCAGGTTCGCAGGCGGGCCCGCCAGAGTCGGAATGGTCACCAGAGCGATTGCCAGCGAGGCCAATATCGACGTCACGGGGCACAGATTAGGCTGTCAGCAGGGTATTTCAACGCCGGTGTTGAAAAACTCGTAATCTTGTCTCGTGGATGCCAGGCGAGACTCGATTCTCGGCTTCCTGAAGGTGCGCGGCCACGCCACGCTGGGCGACGTCGCGTCGCACCTCGAGGTATCGAAGCAGGGCGCCCTGCGGCACCTGGAGGCCCTGGTGGCCGACGGCTTGGTCACCGTGGCCTCGGCGGACGCTCACCGGCCCGGCCGGCCGGAGAACGTCTACAAGCTCACTCCGGCCGCCGGAGAGCACTTCCCGGTCGGGCACCGGGAGCTCACCGGCCAGCTCGTCGAGTTCATGTCGGGTGAGCAGCTGCGGCGGTTCTTTGACCAGCGCGCCGCGCGCCTCGAGGCGGAGTTTGCCCAGCGCCTCGCGGGGCTAGACTTTGACGCTCGTGTCCACGAGCTCGCCAAGCTGGCCACCGAGCACGGCCACATGGCCGAGGTGGTTGAGCTCGAAGGGGGCGGGTTGGCGATCCGTCACTGCAACTGTCCCATCCAGGACGTCGCTGCTCGAACCGGCCTTCCGTGCCAGAGCGAGCAGCAGATGTACCAGCGACTCCTGGGCACCGAGGTTCGACGTTCGACGTGGATGCCAGAGGCCGCCGACGATTGCACGTATGAGATGAAGATGAAGGAAACGGGGGGAAACGTTGGCTGATCTCGAGATTCGTGACCTGAAGGCGAGCGTTGAAGGGCGGCAGATTTTGAAGGGCGTCACGCTGAGCATCTCCAAGGGCGAGGTCCACGCCGTGATGGGCCCGAACGGCTCTGGAAAGTCCACTCTCTCACACACGCTCATGGGGCATCCCGGCTACACCGTCGACAGCGGTGAGGCCATCTTCAAAGGAAAGAACGTGCTCGCGCTCGAACCCGATGAGCGAGCGCGACTCGGCCTTTTCCTCGCGTTCCAGTACCCCGTCGTCGTGCCCGGCATCTCGATGACTAACTTCCTGCGCACCGCGCTCAACGCCAAGCGCGGATATGACGGCAAGGACAAGTCGAAGCAGATCTCACCGAAGGAGTTCCGCGCGCTGCTGAAGAGCGAGCTCGACGTGCTGCACATGGACGACTCCTTCCTGCCCCGGTACATCAACGACGGCTTCTCCGGTGGAGAGAAGAAGCGTGCGGAGATTCTGCAGATGGCGATGCTGAAGCCCGAGATCGCGATCCTCGACGAGACGGATTCGGGCCTCGACATCGACTCGATCAAGTTCGTCGCTGAGGCGGTGAACCGCATGCGGGGCCCGGAGCTCGGGATCCTGATCATCACGCACTACACGCGAATCCTCGAGTTCATCAAGCCCGACTTTGTCCATGTCCTAGTCGACGGCAAGTTCGTGCTTTCGGGTGGTCCTGAGATCGCGGACCGCCTCGAGAAGACCGGCTACTCCGAGTGGGTCGCCGAAGAACCACAGGAGGTGGCTTGATGGCAACGGTACCGAAGGTCCAGGTTGGCGACGACTACAAGGAGAAGTACGGCTTCTTCGTTCCGGAGGACTACATCTTCAAGGCCAAGCGCGGCCTGAACCCGGAGATCGTCAGCGAGATCTCCTGGATGAAGAAGGAGCCCGAGTGGATGTTGAAGTTCCGCCTCCGCTCGCTCGAGATCTTCCGCAAGAAGCCGATGCCCACGTGGGGCGCCGACCTGTCGGTGATCGACTTCGAGAACATCTTCTATTACCTCAAGGCCTCCGAGAAGCAGTCGACCTCATGGGACGAGCTGCCGCCGGACATCAAGAAGACCTATGACCGGCTTGGCGTGCCTGAGGCGGAGCGCAAGTTCCTCGCAGGCGTTTCAGCGCAGTACGAGTCGGAGGTCGTCTATCACTCGCTGCACGAGGAGCTGACCAAGAAAGGCGTCATCTTCACCGACACCGACTCAGCGCTCCGCGACTACCCCGATCTCTTCAAGGAGTACTTCGGCACGGTCATCCCTCCCGCGGACAACAAGTTCGCCGCCCTGAACAGCGCAGTGTGGTCGGGCGGGTCGTTCATCTACGTGCCGAAGGGCGTGCGCGTCGAGATCCCGCTGCAGGCCTACTTCCGAATCAATGCCGAGAACATGGGCCAGTTCGAGCGGACGCTGATCATCTGCGACGAGGGTTCCTTCGTGCACTACATCGAGGGCTGCACCGCGCCGATCTACACGACCGACTCGCTGCACTCCGCGGTGGTCGAGATCATCGTCAAGAAGAACGCCCGCTGCCGCTACACAACCATCCAGAACTGGTCGACCAACGTGTTCAACCTCGTGACCAAGCGCTCGATGGTGTACGGCGACGCGACGATGGAGTGGGTCGACGGCAACCTCGGCTCGCAGATCACGATGAAATACCCGAGCGTCTATCTGATGGAGCCGGGCGCCAAGGGCGACGTGCTCTCGGTCGCGTTCGCCGGCAAGGGCCAGCACCAGGACGCCGGCGGCAAGATGATCCACGTCGCTCCCAACACGACCTCGACCATCACGTCAAAGTCGATCTCGAAGGCGGGCGGTCGCACCTCGTACCGGGGCCACGTGAAGATGTACCCCGGCGCAAACAACTGCAAGTCGTTCGTCAAGTGCGACGCGCTGCTGCTGGATGACGAGTCCCGCTCGGACACCTACCCCTACAACGACGTCGACGCCGAGAACGTGACCCTCGGTCACGAGGCGACCGTCAGCAAGGTCTCGGACGAGCAGCTCTTCTATCTGATGAGCAGGGGCATCGCGCGTTCCGAGGCGGAGACGATGATCGTCAACGGGTTCATCGAGCCGTTCACCAAGGAGCTTCCCCTCGAGTACGCGGTTGAGCTGAACCGGCTCATCCAGCTCGAGATGGAGGGCTCGGTAGGGTGAGCCGTCTCGCGCCCGCGCGGGACTGCTAGCCGTGCTGTCGACTGAAGCACCCCTGGAAGACTTGATCTTCAGGGGGGAACCCGACTGGCTGCGCGACCGCCGGCGCACGGCGCTCGAAAGCTACGAGCGCCTGCCGTCACCGGGCAAGACCGACGAGGAGTGGCGCCGTACAGATGTCAGCCGGTTCGATCCGGCCGCGTTCTCGCGGTTCGAGAAAGCGCTGGCACAAACCTCTACGGAAAAGGGCCTCCCGGCCGGCGTCATCCTCAAAGCGCTGACGGCGGCCGCAAGAGAGCACTCGCACCTCGTAGAGCCGCGACTGTTCTCGCTCATTCATGCGGGTCGCGATCGATTCACCGCTCGGCACGCCGCACTTTTCACGGGCGGCGTCTTCCTCTATGTCCCCGATGGCGTGACCATCGAAGAGCCGATCATCCGTCAGCACTTCTCACGCGAGAGCGGCACGTCGGTGCTGCCGCACACCTTGATCGTCGCGGGAAGGAACGCTCGGTTCAGCTACCTCGACGAGTACATCGCCGAAAACGCTGACGAGTCCGGCTATCGCACCGGCTCGGCCGAGATCTTTCTCGGCGAGGGCGCCGAGGTCAGCTATGTCGCGGTCCAGAAGTGGGGCCGCAACGCGTGGCACTTCGGCGACCAGCGAGCCCGGCTCGAGAAGGATTCGAAGCTCAAGCTCTTCAACGTCACGCTCGGAGGCCGATTCTCCAAGACCCGGGTCGAGGCCTCATTGGTGGGTCAGGGGTCGGAGGCGGAGCTCAAAGCCATCTACTTCGCCTCAGGCGAGCAGTTCTTCGACTTCCACACCCTCCAGGATCATCAGGTCGGCAACACCCGATCCGACCTCCTGTTCAAGGGCGCCCTCCAGGACGTATCCCGGACTGTCTATGCGGGACTGATCCGGATCGAGCAGGGCGCCGCAAGGTCTGACGCCTACCAGGCCAACCGCAACCTGGTGCTGTCCGACCACGCGAAGGCGACCTCGATCCCGATGCTCGAGATCGACAACAACGACGTGCGGTGCACGCATGGAGCGACAGTCGGTCCGGTGGATCCAAATCACATGTTCTACCTGCGGAGCCGGGGCATCCCCGAAGCCACCGCGAAGCGAATGCTCATCCAGGGGTTCTTCGGGGATGTGCTCGAGCGCATTCCGTTCGAGCACGCTCGAAAGCTCGTCGAGTCCGAGCTGGAGTCGCGCATTGGCTAGATACCGCGTCGCTTCGGTCGACGACCTCCCCGCCGACTCTCTGAAGCACGTCGACGCGGGTTTGTTGCCGGTGTGCCTGGCGCACGCGGAGGACGGGAACTTCTACGCCCTGGATGACGTTTGCACGCACGAGGCTTTCAACCTGAGCAACGGTGAGCTGTGGGGCATGGACGTGGAGTGCCCCCAGCACGGGTCGCGCTTCAACCTGGCTACCGGCAAGGTGACAGGCCTACCAGCCGTCGTTCCTGCGACGACCTACCAGGTGACGGTGGACGGCTCCGATTTGTTCGTGGACGTGCCCGAATGATCGAGACGTTCGACGTGGCTGCGATCCGGAAGGATTTCCCGATCTTCGAAACCGGGATCGCCTACCTGGATTCCGCGAACACCTCGCAGCGGCCGCGCCAGGTGACCGCCGCGATGATGGATTACTTCGAGCGCTTCAATGCCAACATCCACCGGGCCGCCTACGGGATCGCCGAGGAGGCGACCCAGCGCTACGAGGCCACCCGCGAGAAGGTGCGCGCCCTCATCAACGCCGCCTCGACCAAGGAGATCATCTACACCCGAGGGACGACCGAGGCGATCAACCTCGTGGCATACGCCTGGGGACGGAAGCACATCGGGCGCGGCGACCTGATCGTGCTGACTCTGCTCGACCATCACTCCAACATCGTCCCCTGGCAGATCCTCGCCGCGGAAAAGGGCGCCGTGATCGAGTACGTCGACATCGATGAGAAAGGCGAGCTGCGCCAGGACCAGTTTGCGGCGCTCCTGAAGCGCGGGCCGAAGCTTGTGGCTTTCAACGTGATCAGCAACGCGCTCGGAACCATCAACCCGGCGGCCGAGATGACGGCCCAGGCCAAGACGGCCGGCGCCACCGTGCTGGTCGACGGAGCGCAGAGCACGCCCCATCAGCCGGTCGACGTCCGCGCCATCGGCTGCGACTTCTACGCGTTCAGCGGCCACAAAATGCTAGGCCCGACCGGGGCCGGCGTCCTTTACGGCCGGCGCGAGCTGCTCGAGGCGATGGACCCCTTCATGTCGGGCGGCGACATGATCAAAGCCGTTCGAATCGAGGGCACGACCTACAGCGAGCTCCCGTGGAAGTTCGAGGCCGGCACCCAGGCGATCGCCGAGGTGATCGGGCTTGGGGCGGCGGTCGACTATCTCGGCGCGCTGGGCCTCGACGCCGTTCAAGCACATGAGCGCGAGATCACCGAGTACGCGTACGAGGCGCTGGGTGACATCGACGGGCTCACGCTCTACGGCCCTCCGTCGTCGCGCCGGGCCGGGGTCATCTCCTTCTCGCTGGCGGGCATCCACCCGCACGACCTGGCGACCATCGCCGATCGCGACAAGGTGTGCCTGCGCGCGGGTCACCACTGCGCGATGCCGCTCATGACTCGGCTGGGCGTGGCGGCGACGGCCCGCGCCTCGTTCTACGTCTATACCCAGAGGGATGAAGTCGACCGGCTGGTGGGTTCCATCAGAGAGGCCCAGAGGATCTTCAAGTGACACCCCAGACAACAGCAGCCGACGACCAGTTCTATCGCGAGTACATCCTCGACCACTACAAGAACCCGCGCAACTTCGGGCATCTGGACCACCCGGACATCACCCACGAAGAGGACAACCCGCTGTGCGGCGATGTCATCGGCATGGACTTCAAGATCGCGGACGGGGTCATCGAGGACATCCGATTCCACGGTCGTGGCTGCGCCATCTCGCAAGCATCCGCCTCCCTGCTCACAGAGAGGCTGAAGGGCCTCCAGCTCGAGGAGGCCAAGAAGATCACCAAAGCCGACGTGCTCGGCGAGCTGGGGATTCAGATCTCGCCAGCACGAATCAAGTGCGCGCTTCTGTCGTTGAAGGTGCTGAAGGTGGGCGCCTACGGACTGGCGAACGATGAGGACGAGGAGTAAAACAAATGAACACTAGCTACCAGGCCCCGTTTCGGATCGCGATGCTTGACGACGTCAAGAAGCTGATGGACGACGGCTACGAGGTGGTCGACGTGCGCGAGGACTGGGAGTGGAAGAAAGGCCACGTCCCAGGGGCGCGACACGTCGTCCTCAGCTCCATCCTGGCCAACCCGGCGGCGAACAAGTTCCAGGACAAGACGATCTTCGTGTGCCAGGTGGGCGAGCGATCGGCCGTCGCCTCTGAGATGGCGGTCGCGCTGGGAGTCAAGGACGTCGTGAACTTCAAGGGCGGCACCAAGGCCTGGCGCGACGCCGGCCTTCCCTTGGAGATCGAGTGACCGAGCACGCGCCGACGCTGGAGGTAGCTCCCGATGCAACGCTCAAGCCTGAGGACGTGATCGAGGTCCTGCGCCAGTGCTATGACCCCGAGATCCCCGTCAACATCATCGACCTCGGCCTGATCTACGACATCTCGATCAAGCCGGAACGCGTCGACGTGAAGATGACGCTGACCGCGCTCGGGTGCCCGATGGCCGCCGAAGTGATCGCAGACGTGCGCGACCACCTGCTGACCCTGCCCGGGGTAAGCGATGCGAGCGTCGACATCGTCTACGAGCCGGTCTGGACCCCGGAACGAATGTCTGAAGACGCGCGCTGGGAACTGGGCATGGTGTAACTCTTTATGAGGGAAACCCGGATGGTTTCCCTCATCGCGCGTGCGGCGTCGCCGCAGGCGCTGCTCCTTTCCGGTATATCGAAGGGGCTTGTCTTAGGGATTACTCCTCGCAACGCTGGGTTGAAATAGGGACAAAGTCGCGGCCGGAGTAAATCCGGCCGCCCCCCCGACGCTGGCCACTGGTATGAGGGAAACCCGGATGGTTTCCCTCATCGCGCGTGCGGCGTCGCCGCAGGCGCTGCTCCTTTCCGGTATATCGAAGGGGCTTGTCTTAGGGATTACTCCTCGC
>JBIOJB010000030.1:0-28730 GCA_044450465.1 Candidatus Dormibacterales bacterium
CCTCCTGACTACGGCGCACCCGCATGGGACCCGGGTCGTCCTGACGATCATCCTGCAGGACTTCAGCGCCAACACTCCCACCATGTGCGCTGGTCTCGCCCATCAGGCGACCACGATCGCAAGCACGGTGGCAGAGATCAAAGCGAAGGGGGTAGACGGCGTCAACATCGACTACGAAGGCCTGAACGGCAGCTGCGGCACGGCGGATCCGTCGTGGGCTCGAGACAGCTTCAAGGCCTTTGTCGTCGCCCTTCGCGCCGCCATGCCGGCCGGGTCCTACCTGTCGGTCGACACCTACGCGAGCTCGGCGGCCGACCCCCTCGGCTTTTTCGATGTGCAGGGCATGGCCGGCAGCGTGGATTCCTTTTTTGTCATGGCGTACGACCTCGAATATTCGAACTACCTGCGGGCGCCTGAGAAGTGCGGCGTGTTCTGTCTTGGACCAACAGCGCCACTGGATGGCTACTACTACACCGACACGTCGACCGCAAGCCAGTACACGTCGGTCGTACCGGCGTCGAAGGTGATCCTCGGTGTCCCCTACTACGGACGCAAGGCTTGTGTCGTCGGGGGAGCTCCCAACGCGTACCCGACCAGCTCCGTGGTTGCCGACAGCTTCATCGACGCATCGGGCGAGCTGACCTCGGGCCTGGTTCAACCGGGAACGTACGTCGGGCATCGCGATCCCAACGACCCGCCTGGGCTGGAACGCTGGGATACGTGGGTCAACACGTCCTTGAACTGCACGAGAGAGCTGTACTGGGACGACCCGGTGTCGCTCGCGCAGAAGTACGCGCTGGTCAACTCGGACAATCTGCGCGGAGTGGGCATCTGGAATTTGAACTTTGGTGGAGGAATGCAGAGCCTCTGGTCGGGCCTGAGCACGTACTTCTCGTGCCCGGTGGCGATCAACCTGCCCGCCACCGAGACCACCACTCAGTTCACCTTCTCAATCGGGGCCGGCAGCTGCTCTGTCGCCTACTTCGAAGTCAAGCAGTTCGACAGCACTCTCAACGAGGGCTGGTTCCCAATGGCCCCTGCGGGAGCATCGGGCAGTGCGACGGCTCAGGGCTTCCCCGGCCATACGTACCAGTTCATGGCGCGCGCCCATACGACCGGAGGTATGGTCAGCCAGTGGGTGCAGGCCAGCACCCAGGTCTCGGCCACGGCGACCAAGACACACCCCTGGACCGGCCTTTACACGCTAGACGGCTATGGCGGAATCCACCTGGCAGACAGCCCGCCGCTCGACAACTCGCCCTACTTTTCCTGGCCGGCGGCGCGCGCGGTCAAGGCGCCACCCGGAGTGAACGCTCCGCAGGCGGGCCTGGTCATGGACGCTTTTGGCGGTCTGCATTCCTATGGCGGGCCGGCTCTGCAGGTGCTGAACGGGCCGTATTTCGCGGGCCAAGACGTGGCCCGCGACTTCGTCTTCTTGCCCACAGGCACCGGAGGCTACGTGCTCGACGCATATGGCGGGATCCATCCGTTCGCGATCGGCAATTACCCGATGCCGCCTCAGCCGAGCCAGTTTCCCTATTTCCCGGGTCGAGATGTCGCCAAGAAGATCACCCTGCTCCCTGATGCGAGCGGCGGTTACGTTCTGGATGCATTCGGGGGATTGCATCCGTGGTCGGTGGCGGGCAAGCAGCTGCCGGTCAGCATCGCCGAGCACGGCTACTGGGCCAATTCGAACATCGCGCGGGATGTGTGGCTGGCGCCCGACTCGAGTGCGACCTCGGCTCACGGTTACGTGATCGACGCCTATGGCGGTTTCCACCCCTTCTGGAGCGCGGGAGCGACGGCTCCGCCCGCGATGGCCGTCTACGGCTACTGGGGCGGGCGGGATCTCGTGCGGGGAACGTGGTTCCTGCCCGGTTCGAGCGCAAGTACGGCTGCCGGCTACACGTTGGACGCGTTTGGTGGCATTCATCCCTTCGCGGTGGGCGGCCAGCCGCTTCCTCCAGGTCCGAGCCAGTACGGCTACTGGCCCGGAACCGATATCGCCCGCGCCCTCTGGGGAGCCTGAAACAACCTCCCCGCGGTGGAAATGGCAGGCCCCTGTGGTAGGGTGACCAGCCGGTTGGCCCTGTCCAAATGGTTCCCGTCGGCTGCGATGCTGGTCATCGGCGTGGGTTCGCTGGTGCTCTCGCCACTACCGGCATCTGCCTCGATAGCCCCGGTCGCGCAGGCCGCCCCAGTGCAGCTGAGCGGTCCCCGCATCATGGATGAGGCCGCCAACCTCGCCGACCTGCCTGCGACCACGGGGCATCCGGCGGCTCCGGCCAGGGCCGCCGTGCGCCCACTGCTCGTGAAGCCCGGTCCCCAGCGTCAAGTGTTCGGCTTCGTAAACGCCAGCAACCTGGGCGACCCCAGCGTTGGCTACACGCAGTGGAACATGAGGATGCTGACAACTGTCGCATTCTTCGGGCTGCGCGTGAACAGCGGTGATGGGAACCTGGTCACGACGGACACAGGCTGGGCGGTCTTCCACTCGGCGACCATGACCAATTTCGTCAACACCGCCCACGCCAACGGGGTTCGTGTGATCGTCTCCTTGAACCTCCACGACTTCAGCACCAGCCCCACCAACCAGGTCTGCCAGGCCCTCGTGCCCGCGAACACCAGCAACACGATCAGCCAGGCGGTGGCCCAGATGAGCGCGGCGGGTATCGACGGCATCAACATCGATTACGAGGCTACCGACACGTACTGCGCCAACACTTTTTCGAGTCGCGACCAGTTCACTGACCTGGTCAAGTTCATGCGGGCCGCCATGCCGGCGGGCAGCTACCTGTCGGTAGACACGTTCTCCGGCTCGGCCGAGGACAACCTCGAGTTCTTCAACATCACGGGGCTGCAGCCCTATGTCGACTCGTTCTTCGTGATGGCATATGACATGGACTACGCCAACGCCACCGAGGCGCCGCTCTACTGCAGCTCGTACTGCTTCAACCCGATTTCGCCTCTCAACACCTACCGCTTCAACGTGACGAAAACGATCGCCCAGTACACGGCGTTGGTGCCGGCGTCCAAGGTCATCCTCGGCCAGCCTTACTACGGGCGGCGTGGTTGCGTGCCTTCCCCCAGCGTGGCGCACCAATACCCGATCCCCAACACGAACTTCGTGACCACCACCTATCTGTTTGCATCGACCATCGCGAGCCAGACCGGGGTGTCCAACTTCGCCGCACACCGCGACCCGCAGGAAGGTGTGGCCAAATGGGACACGTGGTACGACACGGATTGGAGCTGCACGCGCGAGCAGTACTACGACGACACCTATTCGCTGGCGGCCAAGTACGACCTGATCAACCGGACGAACATCGGCGGCGTGGGACTGTTCACCCTCGACTACGGTGGCGGCGCCGCGGAGCTGTGGTCGCTGCTCAGCACCTACTTCTCTTGCCCCGTCACCATCAACCTTCCGGCAACCGAGAGCACAACTCAGTTCAACATTCCGCTCACCGCGGGCACGTGCTCGGTGAACTACTTCGACGTGCAGGTCTACGACAGCACCCTCAATGAAGGCTGGTTCGGACTGCCAGGGCCTGGCGCATATGGCGGATCAGCGGCAAGCGCCGGGGTCAATGGCTATCAGGGGCACACCTATGCAGTCATGGCACGGGCCCACACAGCCGGAGGGGTCGTAAGCTCCTGGGCCGTGGCCAGCACCCAGGTGTCGGCGACGGCCACCAAGTCGCATCCTTGGAGCGGCCTTTACACGCTGGACGGTTATGGCGGGATCCACACGGCCGACAGCCCACCGCTCGACAACGCTCCCTACTGGCCGTGGCCGGCGGCGCGAGCGGTCAAGTCGGCGCCCGGGGCGAACGCGCCCCAGGCCGGGCTGATCCTGGATGCCTATGGCGGCCTGCATCCGTACGGCGGGCCCGCGCTCCAGGTCGGGCAGGAGCCATACTTCGCCGGGCACGACGTGGCGCGCGACTTCGTGATCTTGCCCGACGGCAGCGGTGGCTATGAGCTGGACGCCTATGGAGGCATCCATCCCTTCTCGCTGGGGGCCAACCCGATGCCACCCCCCGCAGCGCAGTACCCGTACTTCCCGGGCCAGGACGTGGCCAAGAAGATCACTCTGCTGCCGGATGGCAGCGGGGGCTACGTGCTCGACGCGTTCGGCGGCCTGCATCCCTGGACGGTGAGTGGCAAGGCAAGCCCCGCGCCGATAGCCGCGTACGGTTACTGGGCCGGCTCCAACATCGCACGTGACGTATGGCTGGCCCCAGACTCGACCTCGACCGCGGCGCACGGTTACGTAATCGACGCCTATGGCGGCTTCCACCCGTTCTGGAGTTCCGGCGCGACGGCTCCCGCGGCGATTGCGGTGAACGGCTATTGGGCGGGCCGGGACATCGCCCGAGCGATGTGGTTCATGCCCGGCTCAACGGCGGCCACGGCCACCGGGTACACGCTCGATGCGTTCGGTGGAATCCATCCGTTTGCGGCGGGAGGCCAGGCCTTGCCGCCGGCGATCGCAGAGTACGGCTACTGGCCCGGCAACGACATCGCCCGGGCTCTGTTCGGCGCCTGACCTAGCCTTCCCGTCTTTTGGCTTCAGGCTGAGAGTCGATCGTTGCAATGAGCGGATGCTGGCTGGCCAGGGCATGCTGGCGACCCTGGTGGTAGGCGGGGTCAGCGCTGCCGGCGAAAAGCGCTCGATGCGATCGCAGGCGCCGTGCGGCCAGCGTGGCCAGGGCGACGACGCCGTCTTGCCACGTGAGTTTTTTCCCTTCGGCCCGACTCCGCGCGTAGTAGCTGATCGGCACCTCGTGGATGCGGTAGCCCAGCCGCAGGACACGGGCCGTGATGTCGGGTTCGATCGCGAACCGCTCACCGTCCACGCACAGCCGCCTCCACAAATCCGAGCGCAAGGCCTTGTAGCCCGTCTCCATGTCAGAGATGTAGGTGTCGAAGAGGACGTTGGTGGCAAGGGTCACGAGCTTGTTGCCCATCACGAACCAGAAGCTGAACGCGGTCTGGCCCGCGAAACCACGAGCGCCGAACACGACGTCTGAGCGGCCCTCCACGAGCGGTTCGAGGAGCCGCTCATACTCGCGCGGGTCGTACTCGAGGTCGGCATCCTGGACCAGCGCAAACGGGAAGCGCAGCTCGCCGATGGCGCGCCTCAGCGCAGCTCCCTTGCCCTGGTTGCGATTCTGGCGGAAAGGGCGCACGCGCGGGTCGGCGCCCGCGATCTCCTGCAGGATCTCCCAGGTGCGGTCGGTGGAGCAGTCGTCAACGGCAATCACCTCGCCGACCTCGGGGTGCGACAGCACGTGGTGGAGAATCACAGGCAGCGTCTGCTCCTCGTTGTAGATCGGCATCATCACGCTGAGGACTGCTTTGCCGGCTCGCCTCATCCTGCAGCGGAGCCTAGCATCGCCGCCGGCGAGGCTTCAAAGATGGTGGACCACGAGGTCCTGGAGACCACCCTCCACCGGGATCAGGATCCAGTAGATCATCGGCACCATCCAGAGCGCGGCGACGGCCCAGAACCACGCCCTGGTGCCTTGGGGGAAGCAGGGCAGCGCGACCACTGCCGCCAAAGCGACGGGGACCGTGACCCGGCCGGAGGAGGAAAGGTCGTCGAGGCTTCCGGGGGCCAGGAATGCCGTGTAGAAGATCGCGGTGGCAAGCAAGGACCAGACCTCGACTCGTCTGATTCCCTTGAAGATGGCATAGATCGCCGCGGCCAGGCACAGAAGTGCCGGCACCACGATCGTGCGCAGCTGCTCCTGGTCGACCTCGTGCCGGATGAGGTAGTGGATCCCGCTGAACGGAATCGGAGAGAGCACGCCGCCGAGGCCGAGCGAGCCAAGCCAGACCAAAAGGAAAACCTTGAACGCGAGGAACGGTCCGGCCGCGATCGCCACGAATCCGACGAACCTTCGCCAGTTGGCTTCGATCCTGGCCTTCAGTTCGCCTTCACCGCCAAGTAGAACGCCCAGGCCCCAGACGCCGGCGAAAACGAGGGTGGTCTCGCGGGTCAGGACGCCGAGCGAGAAGAAGGCCGCGGAAAGGACGAGCCGCCATCGCGCCGGTCCGTGATCGAAGAGGTAGATCGCGACGATCGCCAGGGAGTTGGCCATGATCTCGCTGGTGTCGCGCTGCAGCGTCACGAAAACTCCCGGGTAGAAGCCGTAGACAGCCGCCAGCCACGCCGAGAAGCCGCGCCTTCGCAGCCAGGCGCCCAGGACGCACACCCCGAGCGCGATCATGGCCAGGTTGACCGCGATCAGCGCGTCAGCGACAAGGTCCGGTTGGTGAAGCCCGAGGGTTCCGGCCAGGATGGGGTAGAGGATCCGGGTGTACCGGTACGCCGGGTAGTCGACGTAGTAGCGGGCATTGACCGGATCTATACCGATGAAGAACATGAACTGCCCGTCAAACCCGATCTCGCCGTCGTAGCGGTAGCCGGCGTAGCCACTGATCACCGAGCTGGTCTGGCTCCGTGCGACGAAGGCGCGGCCGACGTGGATGAAGTCTTGAACCGACCCGTGCATCAAGGTCAGCAGCGTCCACGCGAGGTAGACGGAGGTGACCGTCAACCCGACCAGGAGCCACGACCGACCTCCGTCGACGGCGAACCGAACCCCAGCCAGGAGTTCGCTGGCGCCTTGGGCGGGCGTCGCCTCACGGGACCGAATCAACGCCCGCCAGACTAACATCTTGATTTCGCCGGTCTAAGAGGACCCCTCCTTCTCGAGCAGGCTCTGGTAGACAGATTCCACACGGCCGATCACCGTGTCCCAGCTGAAACGGCCGGCGACTTCGCGCGCTCCGTTCGCTCCTAGCCTCGCCGCGAGCTCGTGGCCGGTCAGCACCTGTTCGAGCGCGCCCGCCAGCTCCTCGGATGAGCGCGGATCGACGAGGAGCCCGGTCTGGCCTTCGGTGACGACCTCTTGAACCGCGGGGATCCGGCCGCCGATCACCGGTTTGCTCTTCGACCACGCCTCGAGGAAGACGCGCCCGAACGCCTCATGGCGAGACGGCAGGCACACCACGGTCGATGCTTCGATGGCGTCCCACTTGGTTTGTTCATCGACGATGCCGAGGACGTGCAGCCAGGGCCGCGAGTGTTTCGCGAAGAAGCGGGTGGAGAAGGGGGTAGGGGGGCCCAGGAAGACGAGCTCGCAGTCGACGCCTCTCAAGCGCAGCGAGTCGACGGCCGCCACCAGCTCGGCCACTCCTTTGTATTCGTACTGCTGCCCGAGGAACAGGACTATCGGTCCGCTCGTCCCTCCGATTCGAGCAAGAAATCGCTTCGGGTGGGCGAGCTGAGGTGGGTCGGCCGCACTCCCGATGACGTGGATTCGCCTCGAATCAACGCCGAGGCGTTCGAGCTCTTTTAGCTCGGTGTTGGTGAGCACGAGCACGGCATCGGCGGCCCGGTAGACGTCGGTCCAACCTGCGTAGCGCCGGCCGCGCCATTTCGGATGATGGTGCGGCGTCAACACGAACGGGATGCCTCTGCGACGTGCGACCTCGAGTGAGGCTTGGGCCAGAAATTCCCTGCCAATGCGATGGTTGTGGATCAGCACGTGGTCCGGACTGATCGCCCCGTCGAGGTAGGGCACCATCTCCGCCGCGATGCGCTTGGCGACGAGCCTTGGAGCCGTGTAGTAAGACGCGACCCATGGGGCCATCCGCGCCCGAGTCGCGCGGCTCCACGCGAGCGCAGTGACACCTGGCGCCACCTCTTTGGCCGCTGGGCCCACCAGGCGCAGAGTGGTACCGAGAAGCCAGTCAGTGCGGTTGCGAAGCCACATCGTCACGACGTCCGCCTCGAAGCTCTTGAGGCGCCGGCGGAGCTCCTCGACGTGGGCCTGGACTCCACCGGTGGAGGGGGGGTAGGCGGTCGTGGTCAGCATGATCCGCCGCTTCGATGGAGGTGTCACGTTAGAGGTCGTACCGTTGGATGCCCAGCCGCTGGAGCGCCAGCGCCCACAGGAACCACGGGTTGTTGACGAGGTAGCGCCTCCACAACCGCCAGGGCTCGCTAGCCAACCGGAACAGCCACTCCAACCCCGAGCGCTGCATCCACCGCGGGGCCTGGCGGACCGTCCCGCTGTGGAAATCGAAGGCCGCCCCGACGCCGATCAACACAGGCGCCCGCAAGAGCGGCCGCATGCGCGCCATCCAGCGTTCCTGCTTGGGCGAGCTGATGCCGACCCAGACGACGTCCGGTCCGGCCGCGTTGATCGTGTCGGCTGTCTTTTGCGATGTGAGCTCGTCCAGTGGGGCGTAAGGTGGCTCGATCGTTCCGACCACGCTCAAGCCCGGGAAGCGTGTGCGCATGTTGTCTGCCAGCCGTTCGCTGACGCCCGGCCCGCCACCATAGAGGAAATGGCGATGCCCGGCTGCGGCCGATCGCGTGAACTCGGCGAGCATGAGGTCGGGGCCGTATACGCGCGACACCTTCGAATCCTGTTGCCTGCCCAACCAGACCAGCGGCATGCCGTCCGGGGTCACCATGCCTGCGGAGTTGAAGATCCGCCTCAGGTCTTGTGATCGCTGGCACTCCATCACTCCATGGACCGAGCAGACGCAGACGTAGGTCCGCTCGCCGTCCTTGATCCACTTGTCGATTTCGTCGAGGGCGCGATCCATGTTCACCAGGCTCACGCCGACGCCGAGAACGTTGACCCGCTCCGGGCTGCTCATGAAGCGACCGGAGCCGCAGCTCGAACGTCGCGGTAGACGTCGATGGTCCTGTCGGCGCATTTGTCCCACGTGTAGAGGCGCGCCCGTTTCGTGCCGGCCGTCCGTAGCCGGTCTCGCACCTGGGGGCGCGACAGCACGGCCTCGAGAGCTTCGCCGAGGGCTCGACGATCGGTGGGGTCGACGAGAAGCGCGCCGTCCCCGAGGACCTCTGGCAGGGATCCGCGGTCTGAGGCAACGACCGGGGTTCCGACGGCCATGGCCTCCAACGGCGGAAAGCCGAAGCCCTCATACAGGGAGGGGTAAACCACCGCCGCAGCTCGTGCGAAGAGGGAGGGCAGCTCTTCGGACGGGACCCTTCCCAGCCAGCGGACTCGCGCTTGAAGCCCGAGCTCGCGCACGAGGACCGAGTAGGTGGGAAACCTGTCCTCACGTGCGCCCGAGATGTCGAGGCTGATCCGAGCCAAAGCGCTGCCCGGTTGAGCCTCAGCCAGGCATCGCAGCACCGCGTCGAGATTCTTGCGCCCGATGGGCGCACCGGGGAAAAGGAGGGTGCCCGTCCCGTCGGGCTGGGTCGCATTCGGGCGATGGTTGAGAAAGCTCGAGTCGAGACCATACGGCACGACCGTCACCCGTCCGGGATCAAGCCTGTTGGCGGCAATAACTTCGTTGCGGGAGAACTCGCTCCCAGTGATGACTCGGGCCGCGGCCCGCAGGCGGCCTGGCATGAGCGAGCGAACGTAGAACCTCCATTCCAGCGGATGATCGGTCGGAAATCGGTTGACGGCGGCGTCATGCACGGTGACAACGGTTGGGACCCGGATGCCCCAGGGCGCGACGAAGCTCGGGCAGTGCAGCACGTCGGGCGGCCTGGCCGCGATCTCGCGGCGAGCCTTTCTCAGGAGCCAGTCAAGCGTGCCCGCGGGACTGGACTTCCTCGGGCCTGCGATGACCCACGAAACGATTTGATTGCGCGCCGCCACGGAAGCCAGGAGCGAGCGTGCGTAAACGCCAGACCCTCCTTGGTCGCGGTTGGCGAACGTCATGTCGAAGGCTACGGCTAGGGAGCTCAATCGGGGCGGCGCAGCCTAGGCCGTGGGCCTGAACTCGTTTGCTTCCATCGGGGCCGGGGCTGCGCGCACAGGGTTTGTCGACCGCTTCGGCGCAAGACTGACCGACGCCCCGGCGGCCCACCAGAACAAGAAGGTGACCGAAAGGTCTCCCCACAGGTCGGTCGTCATGGAGATCGGAACCAGGGCCAGGCCGCCGACCAGAGCCACGATCGGTAGTGCTAAAGCCAGGGAATCCTGAGGCGCGAGTCGATACGCGAGATAGCTGTTCCACAAGGCCAGCGCATAAAGCACCACGTACACGACGCCGCCCAGAACGCCCAGGTCGCCAAACATCCCTAGCACGGCGCTTTCGCCGGTCCCGACCAGCTGGCCGTACCGAGCGGTCGACGCCCCGATGCCAAGACCGAGTGGGTGCTCCAGGTCGAACTTAAGGTCCGCGGTCAAGAAACCATAGTGCTCCGTGGCAGAGGTGTCGTTCCCGGAGATCGCCCACTGCCAGTGCGTCCGCGTCACCGCGTTCAGGTTCCTGTCCACCGCCGGCCCAAGCGATGCATACGGGTACAGGATCAACACCGTGGCCACCACCAGGATTGGAATCAGACCGGCGATCCAGACGCGGCGCAGCAGCACGAAGAGCACGCATGCCTCGCCGATCATCGCGAGCAGGGCCAGGCGCGTGACCGCAAACAGGAGGCTCATAACCACGAGAGTCAGCGCAGTGATCGCGAGCCATTTCGCCTTGTTTCCAGCGCGCTGATGGTCGACGAGCACTATCCCCAGCGGGAAGAGCAGGAGCCCGGTGTACGCGATGCCGAGTGGGCTGATGAAGGTCGACACCATGCGGCGCAGCAGAGTGCCATCAGGCAGGGTGACGAAGAAGTTCTCCGGCAAGCCTTTGGGGCCTTGGTACGTGAAGCCGAGAAAGGCCGTGTACTGGTTGACTCCCCAGACGAGCCACGTCCGGGTCGGCACGAAGAACAGTTCGAAGAGACCGAGCACCGCCACCACGGCCCCGGCACCCATACAGAGCCACAAGACGGTTCGCCGGTCCCACTCGCTCGCCGGCTGCAGGCTCCGCCCGAGGAAGTACATGAGCGGGATCAGCGCGGCGATGCGAAACCCGACCAGGCGCTGGGCCAGGTTGGCGGTCGAATGAAGCACCGAGCCGGGCAAGAGGAAGTAGATGGTGACGATGACGGCGAGGGCCACTGCGACCCAATCGGCCAACACTGGCGTGCCGCGCCGTCCACTGCGCGCTTCGTGCCATATCTTGAGCAAGGCGATGAGCGTCAGCAGGGCGATCAGAACTTCCTTCCAGCCCTGAAAGACACGCACCAGCGCAGAAGGCGTGTCCAGACCCAGCAAGATCATCAACGCGAAGCTGTGGAACGACATGCCGGCCACGAGCAGTCCGAGGCCGATGAACGGGTGGCGCCACGACCACCACAGCCCTACGGCTACGACCCCGAGTAACAGGAGAGCGAGGGTTGTGCCTATCGCCTGGTGCATGGCACGGAAGGTCGCGACAGGATTTCAAGATGCATCGGCCGGGCTAATCGTGACACCAATTCCGCCACCTCCGTGGGCCCCGTCCGCGGATCGCCCGCCCGTCTCGGCTGATAGCATCGCCGGATGATCTCGCCGGGCCGGGCCGGCGGCCCAGGAGCCGTGCTCAGCCGGCTGAGCTCGAACCGGCTGCTTCGCTCCAACGCGATTTACCTGACAGGCTCCCTGGTCGCCGGTGCGGGCGGCTATGTCTTTCACTTCGCAACAGGCAGGTTGCTCGGCCCGGCGCAGTACGCGGTGGTGGCCTCAGCGGTGGCCAGTCTCTATCTCCTCAACCTGCCCGCGCTGGTGGTGCAGACCGTGAGCGCGCGCTTCACCAGTGTCGCCGCAGGCAGGGGTCAGCTGGGCAGCGTGCCCGGCCTGCTCCTGCAGCTGAGCGGCCTTGGCCTGGGCGTCGGAGCCGTCGTCGCGGCAATCCTCATCGCGTTCCGCGGGCCGCTGTCGGCCTACCTCCAGTTTTCCGACCAGCGCGTGATCTATGCGCTTGCCGCGGCGAGCCTGTTAGCCGTGCTCGTCTCGGTGACCCGCGGTGCCTTGCAGGGTCTTCGGCGCTTCGTAGCGCTGTCGATCAACGTCGTGCTCGACATGTCCGTCCGGGTGGTGGGCGCCGTGGGCATGATCCTTGGCGGGCTTGGCGCTCTGGGCGGCGTGGTCGCCCTTGTGGTCGGTCCGGCCGCCGCGTACGCCGAAAGCCTCTTTCTGTTCAAGGCGCTGCGGGGAGAGCCGCTCGGCGCTCGGACGGCCTTGGGGCAGGTCGGGCGCTATGCCGCGCTGACTACGGTCGCCGCGGTGGGTACGACCTACCTGTACAACGCCGACGTGGTGCTTTCTAAGCACTACCTGGTTGCACAGGCAGCTGGGATCTACGCGGCGGCGTCCGTGCTGGGACGGGTGGTCTATTTCCTGGGGCTGACCGTGGCACAGGTCATGTTTCCCGAGGTGGCCACGCTGCACGCCAAGGACCAGCCACACTTCCACGTCGTCGACCTGTCGCTGGGCATGCTCGCAGCTTTCGGAGTGGGTCTCACTGTGCTCTACGCGGTGGCCCCCGCACTGGTCCTTCTACCCTATGGAAGCGCGTTCAACCCGGTGCGCCAGTACCTCTGGCCGTTTGCCCTAGCCCTGGGGCTGCTGGCCATCTCCAATCTGCTCATCAACTACTTCCTGTCGATCGGCAGCTCACGATTCGCCATCCCCTTGATTGGGGCCTGCTTGCTGGAAACCGGACTGATCGCCAATTTTCACGCCGGCGTCGGTCAGATCCTGTGGATGGTCGTCATCACCATGACCGTCCTGGCAGCTGCCCTGAGCGCGATGTATGGAGTCGAGCGATTTCGCGTCCACTCATATCTTGGTAGAGTGCCGTCCTCGTGAGCGCCGGGACACGCTTGAAATCGGTGATGCTCAGCATGTCTTACAAGGTTTACCTGCGGCTCTTCGGCAGGGGAGCGCCCTTGTTCGAGGTCTCTGAGCGAATCGTCGAATACCCATTCGCGTTGGAGACCGCACTGCTTCTGCCCAAAGGCTCGCGCGTCGCGGTGTTCGGCTGTCACAGCGATCTTTTGACCACGCTGCTGCCGGCGGTCGGCTTCGAGACGCATGGCGTCGACGTCAAGGATTTCAACCTGGCCTACGAGGGCTTTACGTTCCACAAGGGGGACATCCGGAAGATCCCGCTGTCGAACGACTTCTTCGACGCAGTCATCGCCGTCTCCACGATTGAGCACATCGGGCTATTCGACAACGACGACATGGGCGATCGGAAGGCCGTCGGCGAGATGCGGCGGGTCTTGAAGCCGGGCGGTCTGTTCGCCATCACAATCCCGTTCGCCGCCCATTCCGATTTGATCCCGATGTTCGAGAGGATCTACGACCAGCGTTCTTTGGCCCGCCTGCTCGAGGGTCTCGACGTCGAGTCGATCTGCGCCTATGCGGCCGGACCTGGCGAGCTCTGGCATCCGATCGCCATCGACCATGCTCCCGAACCACAACGGCAGACCAGCTGTACGGCACTGGTTCGCGCACGCAAGCCCACCGGTGCCGTTCCAGCTTCATCTTGAGGGCGCCGAGAGGCGCAGCCACGTAAAATCCCCTCGATGTTGTCGGTGATCGTGCCGGCCTACATGGAAGGGCCGCGGATCGCTCAGAACCTGAGCAAGCTGACCGAGGCCCTCGACCGTCTGGGGGCCGAGTACGAGGTGGTCGTTGTCAGCGACGGCAGCACGGACGATACCTACCATCAGGCGCTCGCAGCCGCGAGTCCCAAGGTGAGAGTGTTCGGCTACACGCCGAACATGGGCAAGGGCTTTGCTCTTCGATACGGGTTCGTGCGCTCGACCGGCGACCCGGTCACTTTCATCGACGCCGACATGGAACTGCACCCCAAGGAGATCGGCATCTTCGTGAAGCTGATGGACATCTACGAGTGCGACGTGGTGGTGGGCTCCAAGCGCCATCCACAGTCTCAGGTGCACTATCCAGTCTTCCGGCGTCTCCAGTCGTGGGTCTATCAGGTCCTGATTCGAATCCTCTTCGACCTCAACGTGAGCGACACCCAGACCGGGCTCAAACTTTTCCGTCGCGAGGTTTTGGAGGCGGTTTTCCCTTACATGCTCGTCAGGCGATGGGCGTACGACCTGGAGTTCTTCGTCATCGCTCGGATGAAGGGGTATCGCAAGTTCATCGAGGCGCCCGTCGTGGTGGACTTTCAGTTTGCATCGACCACGGGCCTTCGATCCGTGATCCAGGTCCTGCGAGACACGTTCAACATCTGGTGGCGCCTGAAGGTGCGTCACACGTACGAGCAGCAGCAGCAGGTGCCACTGGCCGAGGTGCGTGAAGCCAAGTAACCAGGAAAAGGCCGCTCGCGCGGGGAAACACCAGACACCCCAAATGTCTGTGATCATCCCTCTGCACCGCGACACCCCCGGATTCCGAGCGTGCCTCGACGGATGTGTCGCGCTGGACTACCCGAGCTTCGAGGTGATCGTCGTCAGCGACGACAGGGTTGCGCTACCACCCGACGTGAAACAGGTCCAGACAGGCGCCAGCCATGACACGGGCCCGGGCGAAAAGCGTGACGTGGGCATGCATGCAGCGGACGGCGATTACCTAGCATTCATCGACGACGACGCAGTGCCGCGCAGGGACTGGCTTACTCAGGCGGTTCGGGTGTTCGAAGACGGCAGCATCGGCGCTGTTGCCGGCCCAGGAGTCACACCACCTGGCAGCCCATGGAGCGAGCGGGCCGGTGGCGCCTTCTATGAGTCTTGGCTCGGCAGCGGTCCCTATCGCTATCGATTCAGGCCCGGGCGTCGGCGCGATGTCGACGACTATCCCGCCTACAACCTCATCGTTCGGCGCAGTGCCGCGGAGCACGTCAAAGGGTGGGGAACCGGCTTTTACGGCGGTGAGGACACCGTGATCTGCCTCGCCCTGGTCGAGGCAGGGTGGCGCATCGTCTACGACCCGTCGGTGGTCGTCTTCCATCAGCGACGCCCGGTGCTTCGGCGTCACCTTGCCCAGATCGGCAATGTCGGCCTGCACCGCGGGTATTTCGTCAAGGCTTATCCGCAGACATCGCTGCGGCCCTCGTACTTCCTGCCGACCGCCGGCACGGTCGCGCTGGCCGGCCTGGGGGCGGCCGCCCTGTTCAGTGCAAGGGCGCGCGCAGTGCTCGGAGTGGCTCTCGGCGGTTACGTGGCCGGCGGGTTCGCCGTTGGGCTCGTCGAGGGGAACGAGGTGTCTGTAGCAGCTGCCCTCCCGGAGATCGCACTGGCATCACACCTGACGTACGGAATTCAGTTCGTACGAGGTCTGCTGAGGCGCCGACTCGACAGGTGACGGCGCTGCCCGGCATCAGCGTTCTGATTCCCACCCTCAATGCCGAGCGGTACCTCGCCGAGTGCCTGCAATCACTTCGCGCCCAGGATTACCCTGCGGAGCTGATCGAGGTCATCGCAGCTGACGCGGGTTCCACGGATTCGACGCTCGAGGTGCTGGCGCGGTTTGGAGTGGACCGCGTCGTGCCCAACCCAGGAATCACCGGCGAGGCCGCCCGCGCCGTCCTCAATCGCCTTGCCACCAAGGAGCTGATTCTTTCGATCGACTCCGACAACTACCTGGTCGGCGCCGACTGGCTCCGCCGGATGGTCGCGCCGTTGATGGCCGATTCTTCCATCTTCGCTTCGGAACCTATGCGATGGGACTACACGCGGGCGGACGCGCCATTGAACCGATATTTTGCGCTGACCGGGATCAACGACCCGGTCTCGCTATTCATTGGCAACTACGGTCGGTACAGCTACCTGACGGGCCGATGGACTCAAATGCCTCACCGCGAGGAGAAGCACGACGGATACCTCGTCGCCGTGCTAGAACCCGGTCATGTGCCCACGATGGGAGCCAACGGCTTTCTTGTGCGGACGGCAGTGGTGCGCCAGGCTACGACTGACGACTATTACTTCGACATTGACGTGGTGAACGGGCTCGTCGAAAAGGGACACCGCCGCGTCGCCAAGGTCGAGGTCGCCCTGGGCCACCACTTCGCTCGTGATCTCTCGTCGCTCCGACGCAAGACGCGCCGCCGCATCGAGGACTTTCTGTACTGGCGCGACAAGCGTCAGTACCCGTGGCTCTCTTCAGGCCGGCTGCCAATCGTGCGCTTCGTCGTGTATACGGTCCTGGTGGTTCCACTCCTGTGGCAGGCGGCGCGCGGATGGACCAAGGTGCGCGACTCCGCGTGGCTATACCACCTGCCGGTGTGCTGGCTGACTCTGTGGCTATACACGTGGGCGGTGATCCGTTCTACGGGGCGCCGCGCCCCGCATTCTCGCGAAGGGTGGCAGCACTGAGCGGCCTGACGAGGGTGGTGTCGGCTTCCGGAAGTATTCAGACCGCTGTGGTCTTGACAGGCGTATACGTCTACGCCCGAATGCAATCTCTGGCCGGGCAAGGGCTTGCCGAGTCTTCCTCTCAGGATGGCGCCGGTGCGCGCCCGCGCCGGTCGTTTCGCTCCGCCCTCGCGGCCAGCGGGCCGGCCCGCCACGTGATGGCCTTCAAAATGCGCGATGGCTCACGCGTGCGCTGCCGCATCGTGGACGGTGGCGGTCTGCTGTCCGTGCACGTAGACCGGGACTATGAGGTGCCGGGAGTCGAGTGGTCGAAAGTCCACACGATCGTCGACGTCGGGGCGCACGTCGGAACTTTCACGATCTGGGCCGCGCTTCGGGCGCCGCTGGCCCGGTGCCTCGCCGTGGAGCCAAACCCGAACAGCTTTCGATTGCTCGTCGAGAACATCCGAGATAACGGCCTGCAGGAGCGTGTCAAGGCCGTCAATGCCGCCGCGGGGCCCAGGCCCGGCATTGGCCACCTCGAGCTTGTCGAGCACTCGCTGGGAACCAGGCTGGCGCGGAACGGAGGGGGTGGGCTGAGCGTGAACGTGCAATCGATCGACAACCTGCTCTCAGAGAATGGCCTGCAGAACGTGGACGTGTTCAAGATCGATTGCGAAGGCATGGAGTACGAGATATTCAAGGCCCTGAGCGCCGGACGCCTGAGGGCGATCAACGCTGTCATGTGCGAGTACCACCCGGTGCCGGGGCACGACGCGGCTGAGCTGGACGGCATCCTGCGTTCGGCCGGCTTTCTTGTCGAACGACCGAACGCGGCGCAGGGCGTTCTCACGGCAACCCGGTCAGGTTGATCGACAAGATGCGACGCTGGGACGCCGGTGCGCTCGGCGCGTTGATCGCGACCACCCTCGCGATTCGTCTGGGCTTTGCCGCGCTGCTCCCATCGCGCTACTACTCGATCGACATCCACATCTGGGAGTCGGTGACCAAAGTCCTGCTTGCCGGCGGGAACCCCTACGCCACCACAAGCCTCCTTTACTACCCGCCTTTCTGGATGCAGATTCTCTGGGTCCTAGGCAAGCTCTCGATCCGAACGCACATCACGCTGGCGCACCTCATCCAGCTCTTCCTGATCGGGATCGACGTCCTGATCGTCGTGATCGCGTATATGTTCATGAAGGCGCTTGGAGCGGGCCGGAGTGCGTTCTGGATTGCGCTGGTCGGAATCGCGCTCAACCCGATCTCGATATTCATGTCAGTCGAGCACGGCAACTTCGATTCGATGCTCGGCCTGTTTGCGCTTGCGGCGGTCTTCGCGATAGTGGTCTGGAACAGGAAAGGTGTCCCATCAACGTGGTTGCTCGCGTGCATGTCCATCGGATTGGGCATTCTTGCCAAGACTGTGCCTCTGATACTCGCCCCCATGCTGCTCGTTCGGTGGCGGGAGACGGACTGGGCCAGCCGCGTGGTTGGACTGGCGTTGGTGGTTGGGCCGGCACTGGTCGGCGTCAGCGTTCTCTATGTGCTCAGCCCGCAGCCGGTCGCGGCGGAGATCTTCCACTATCGGTCGGCCGCCGGCTACTTCGGCATCAGCGGCCTGCTGAACCTGGCAGGCGGCCTGCAGGCCACCACTCGCTACAGCCAGGTTTATCCCCTGCTGGCTCTGACGGTAGTGGTGATAGCGGCCCTGGCCATCGCCAGAGCGCGAGTCCTGAGCGAGCAGGCCATCGTCCTGGGGTCGTTGCTGCTGCTGATGTGGGTGCCGCCCCTTGGCTCGGGGTACGGAGCTCAGTACATAGGTTGGTTTCTGCCGCTCGCGGTCGTCCTCTTTGCCATGAGCACGGGAGCCCTGCGGATCAGCCTCGCCATCTTCGGAGCTGCCGCGCTCGTCACATATTCGTTCGAATACGCATTCGTCCCGCTGCAGGATGCCGCCACACGAGACATGTTTTCCCCGCAATCCGCCCAGACTCTGTTTCGGCTCCCGCTGTTCTTCGCGTACCTGGGAGTGCTTGTGGTAGGAGTCCTTACGCTGCTCGGAACGACCAACGTCCGCCTAAGCCAGCGACGGTCTCGGAGCATCGGCGAAGAGTCCAGGTAGTCCCGCGGACTGGCTGGCGATTGCCGCGCCGATACGCATGCAGAGGGAGCCATCAGCGCGGCGAGTGGCGGTCATGATCGATCGGTTGGTCCTCGGCGGTGTCGAGAAGACAGCAATCGAGCAGGTTCGCGCCCTGCGCGAAATTGGTGTCGACGCGACATTGGTGGTGTTGAAACGCGACCCCTCAGTTCCGGACGCCGTACGTGAGTGGCTCATGGATCTTCCAGTCGAATATCTCGACGATCGTCTACCGCGGTTCCTGAGAACTGGGTGGCGGATACCTGGGTTCTATTTCTTCTCCTTGTTCCATCTGCTCTACGCCGTAGTGCTTCCGCTGCGAGTGAGAAAGGGCGAGTGGGACGTGATCCTCTCGCACAACAGCTACACAACTTTGACGGCGTTGGCGATCTGGAAGATACGGGGCATCCCTTATTGCATGTTCGTGTGGGATCCAATCGCGTCGGTGCTGGTCAGGGCGTATCCAACGGGCTTGATCCGGTTCCTGCGGCCAGTGCTGCTGCCAGTCGGCAGGTGGGTGGATCGCAGTCTGGTCAGAGGTGGCCGCCGCGTCCTGGTTTCGAGCCTCTCTTACGTCGACTACCTCCGCAGTTCGATGCGCCCTGAAGAAGAGCTCAGCATGGTGCCGCCGGGATGCCGCCCGGCAGAATCAGCCCGGCAGAAGCCTGGAGAATACCTACTAGCTGCCACCTCCTGGAAGGCAGGCAAACAGCTGGAGGTGCTGTTGCAAGCGCTTACTCTTCTTCCAGGGCCCAAACTCGTCGTAGCGGGTCGGTGGCTCCACGCGGACTACCGGTCTCGAATCGATGAGCTCGTTAGCGAGCTTGGCCTGACCGACCGGGTTTCGATGACGGGTGAAGTAAGTGAAAAGGGCATGGCAGACCTGGCCCGCAACGCACTCTGCTCCGTCACCCTGAACGCTGAGCTGGGCTTCGGGATGCCCGCCCTCGAAGCGGCGGGCCAGTGCTGTACGTTCGTGTGCCCTCGAGTGGCCGGTGTGACGGCCTACTTCACCGATGGGATCGAGGCTTTCTACTTCGATGAAGGCGATTCCCGGGGACTCGCAAGCGTTCTCCGCCCGCTGGTTGAGCAGCCGGACAAGGCGTACCGCGCCGGCTTGGCGGCCTGGGAGCGTGCGCGCGCATCACTCACGTGGCAACACCATGCACGAGCCATCGCTGCCGCCATCGGCGCGGCGCCATCTGCTCAAGCCACGAGGTAGATATCGACATCGTCGATGGTCGTTACAAACGTGAGACCGTCGACGCTAGTCGGCAACTCCCAACCCAAAGCCGCGTAGGCCGCACGGTGCACGAACACGTACTTCACTCCGTAAGCCTTTAATTGAGCTACCACTCCGGGCTTGTAATACGGCTCTAGCCGAGCCGCAGCACTAGCAACGATGCCGTCGGTCGCCGATTCGTTGAGGAAGGTCGGGTGCAGATGCACCATCTGGTACAGCATGTACTGCCTGACCTGCACCTCCTGGGTCAGGTTTACACCCGAATATGCCGGGTATTCCATCAGGACGCCTTGAGGCTGGCCGGCGAGCCACGTGTACTCCGCTGGCGCCGGCAGGATCGCCGTCACGTGCGTCGGCGGCATGTTGTTGAACTCCACGGCGAGCAACAGGAACGGGATCAGCATGAGCAGCTGGCGGCGGCCCGCGCCCAGGCGCGTCTGTAGCGCCGCGAAGCCGGCCGCGGCGAGCATGCAGGTGCCGAGCATGACCAGAATCGCAAAGCGCGCGTAGACGCGGAAGAACGAAATGACGTCGTACAGGTAATAGGACGGCATCTTGATCGCGATGCCGTGGATGTGAACAATCGGTTGCGCGGACATGACGCCTCCCAGGAGCACGAGCGCAATGCCGACGGTGGTCGGGAAGCGACGCCGGTAGACCAAGAGGCCGACCAGGGCCAGTGCCATCACGGTATAGCCCAGGAACAGGCTGTTCTCGATCCAGCTGCTACCGTGCAGATGGAGGTCCTCCCAGCTCTTCACGAATGAGGGGACCAGAGGGTTGTCATGCCAGGGTTCGACGTACTCGTTGATCCTTGCCGAGTAGATCTGCACCTCGACGATGCTGCGGTGGACAGCTCCGAGCGCCGCACTCAGCGACCCGGGTCCTGGGCGGTGAGCCGTCAGTAAAGTCAGGGGAACAAATAGGGCAGCGACCGCCGTCATGATCGCGCCGGTCGGCACGTGCCGCCAGAACCAGCGGAGCCGAGGCACGCCCGCGTCCGGAATGAGTGCGCTCACCAGGAAGTAGGCCACGAGCGCGAACCCCAGGATGTACAGGAGCGAGTAATCCATCCACATCTGAAGACCGACCATCACGCCCGCCAGGATCGCGTCGCGCTTGCGGCTGCCCTGCCGCCAGCGCACGAGAAAGTACAGGGTCAGGGCGATGAACTCCATGTGAGTCTGGTTGCCGTGACCCATCGCCTTCTCGATGTGGTACGGGGAGAAGGCGAAAGCCAGCGCAGCGAAGGCCGACGCCAGAGGCGCAAAGCCGATCCGGCGCACCAACAGGAACGTCGCCCATGCGGTCAAGGGAAAGCCGCTCAGGATCAGGAGGTTGTAGCTGGCTATCGGACCGATGGCGATGGACAGTGGTGTGAACACAATCAGCGGAAGGACAACAAATGGAATGTTCGCCCACTCCGAGCCCAGGGGTACTCCTTCCAGAGTGTTGTCGAAGATCGAGCCACCGTGGAGCATGGCGTAACCCCACCACCAGTACTGGGTCACGCCGCCAGTCGCATCCCCGGGGAATCCATAGATGTCGCTGCCGAAGTGGAGGATCGTCGGAAACGTCACCACCAGCGCAAGCACAGTGGCCGCGAGGAAAACTAGTGTCTCGGGTGATCGGAAAAAAGAAACCAGCTGGCCGCGCATCGGCGACCGCGCTGCACTGAGCGACGTCATGGACGTCTATCGTATTGCGCCAATGAGCCCGGCCCATGATCGACGCTGGAAAGTCCAGGTGCGCCGCTCGGAGTTCCAGGGACGTCCCTGGCTGGAGGTCTTCCGGGAGAGCATCGAGCTCCCGGACGGCCGGGTGGTCGACGATTTTTACTCCGTCGAGATGCAGGATTTCGGAGTCGTGGCCGCGATCACCGACCGGCGCCAGGTCGTGGTGGAGCGCCTCTACCGTCACGGACCCGGCCGCCTGACCTGGTCGTTGCCTGCGGGTTTTGTGCAGGAAGGGGAGAGCCCGCTCGAGGCGACGATCCGGGAGCTGCGCGAAGAGACCGGGTTCGAAGCAAGGGAATGGACTCCGCTGGGGCGTTTTGTTGTCGATGGGAATCGCGGATGCGGCTGGTGTCACTGCTTCCTCGCGCGAGGCGCGCATGTCGTTGACGTCCCCACGAGCGACGACCTCGCCGACGTCGAGGTGTCTCTGTTGGAATGGGCTCGATTGATAGAATTGTTGGCCGCTGGCGAAATCACCGAACTCGCAAGCGCCGCCACCCTAGGCATGGCGTGTATACACCTCGGCGGGCCAGAGGTGGACTCGCGGGGGAGGATCTAAGGAGCATCTGTGGACTGGTCTAAGAGACGCGTTCTCGTAACCGGCGGGGCTTCGTTCATCGGATCGCACGTGGTCGATCAGCTTGTGCTGCGGGGAGCCGGGCATATTCGCATCGTCGACGACCTCAGCTCAGGCGAGACCGAGAACATACAGGGCCATCTCGACGCCGAGCGCGTCGAGTTTGTGCGGAAAGACCTTCTCGACCAGCACGTGGCTGAGGAGTCGGTTCGCGGGATCGACACCATTTTCCACCTGGCAGCCATTCACGGGGGTCGTGGATATGTCGATCTGCACCAGGCCGAATGCGCGAAGAACCTCGCCCTCGACGGGATGCTGATCAAGGCAGCGCAGGAGGCCGGGGTGGAGAGGTTCGTCTTCGCCTCGTCCGGCTGCGTCTATCCGAATTACGTCCAACAGGATGTGAGCAAAGAGCTCTACCTCACCGAGGAGATGGTGGGGCCGCCCTACGACTCCGACGGGATGTACGGCTGGGCGAAGCTGATGGGGGAGAAGACGTTGCAGGCCTTCCACAAGACCTACGGGATGAAGGCGGCCTCTTGTCGGTTCTTCACGGTGTACGGCGAGCGCGGGGTCGAGAACCACGCCGTCATCGCAATGATCGCTCGAGCCTTCGTCGGCCAGGACCCGTTTGAGGTGTGGGGTGACGGCACCCAGGTGCGGAACTGGACTTATGTGGGGGACATCGTCGAGGGAATGATCTTGAGTGCGGAGAAGATCGACGACGGCACCGCGGTCAACCTCGGCACGATGGAGCGCACCAGGGTCATCGATGCCGTTAAGGAGGTGTTGAGGTACACCGGCCACAAGGCCGAGATCAAATTCTTGAAAAACATGCCGACCGGGCCCATGAACCGCGTAGCGAGCAATGCCTTGGGCAAGGAATTGCTCGGCTGGGAGCCGAAGATGAAGTTCATGGACGGGCTGCACCGGACGATCGATTGGTACTTCGAAACCAAGGATCGGGCGCAGGTTCGAATGTACCTCGAGCGGATGCTGACCGAACGCGGAGAGCGCAAGCCGGCCTCGGCGACAGCTTCCTGAGCCGGAACTCATCAGTCGCATGCCCGTTCTGGGTTATAAGTAGGGCATGAGACCATGGCGTCCGGCAGCACTCGCCGCGGCGGTAACTTTGTTGGTCGCGTTTGCGGCCAGCGGGGCCGCTGCCCAGACATCGTCTCCACTCGCTTCGAAAACTCGCGCGGTCACGGCTGCGTCCTTCGGCGCGGGCTGGTCGACCTATCACCACGACAACGCTCGCACCGGGTATGACGCGACGGCGCCGTCGATCACCTCACCGAGCCCTTCGTCCCAATGGAACACTCCGCTCGATAGCAACGTCTATGCCGAACCGCTGGTCTGGAACGGTCTCGTCATCGCCGCTACCGAGAACGACAGCATCTACGCGCTCAACGAGGGAACGGGGGCCATCGTCTGGCACATGGTCGTGGGCGCCAGCGTGGCCACCCACTACTGCTCTTCGGAGATCAACCCGATCGGGATTACCAGCACACCGGTGATCGACACCAGCACCAACATTGTCTACGCGGTCGGTCTGGTCGGGCCGCTGGCCACCCCGACGTATCAGATGTTCGCGGTGAACCTGGCCAACGGAAGCCCGGTCGCCGGATTCCCCGTGAACATCACACCTACAGCACAAGGAGGCACGGTAACCCTCGATCCGAGCGTTGCCGAGGAGCGTGGGGCGCTCGGACTGGCCAACGGCCACGTGTACGTCCCGTTTGGGGGTTGGGACGGCGACTGCGGCAACTATCACCCTTGGGTCGTGAGCGTGCCGACCACAGGGGGCGCGGTTGATCACGTTTATGAACCACAGACGTCGAGCCAGCGCGAGGCGGGAATATGGGCCGCCCAAGGCATGTCGATCGACGGCTCTGGCAACATCTACGTCGCCACAGGCAACGGCGGCACCGGAAGCGGCACCCCCTGCAACAACGCTACGTACGACCATGGAGATGCGGTCGTGAAGCTCTCCAGCACGCTGGCTGAGTTGAGTTTCTTTGCGCCCACGGACTGGTGCGTGCTAAATCAGAACGACACCGACGTCGGCTCGATCGCGCCTTCGCTTCTAAACAACAACATCGTTTTCCAGAGTGGCAAGTCGGCCCAGATCTGGCTCCTGAACGCCGCCAATCTGGGCGGATTCGGCGGTCAGCAGAACTCGGCCACGGCGATCACCGGCTGCGGCAGCGGCGGCGCGGTGTTCGGGGGCGCGGCATACGTTGCGCCAGACGTCTACATCGCGTGCAACAGCTCTAACCTGCTCATGGCCTTTTCGGTGAACACCGGCACGCCGCCGCTCGGCTTCAGCGTGCACTGGAGCGCCGGCGGGTTCACGCCTGGGCCTCCGATTGTCGAGGGCGGACTGGTCTGGACACTGAACATCGGTGGGTCTGCGCTGTATGGCTACGACATGGCCGGCAGCCGGGTGGTGACGGCAAGCCTGCCGCAGGGTGTGCACCACTTCGCGACGCCGTCCGCCGACGGGGACTGGATCTTCGTTCCTCAAACCAGCAGCGTCTCCGGCTTCAGCTTCGCGACTTTTCCTCCGCCGGCATGCGGGGCCAACCCGTGCAAGATCTACACCGTCGACGCCTACGGGGGTGTCCATCCCGACGACAACAGCCCCGCGATCACCAACGAGCCGACCTTTGGCTCCCCGCTTGCCCGAGCCGGACACTCCGCACCCGGCACACCCTCAAGTGGTCTGGTCCTGGATGGCTACGGTGGACTGCACCCATACGGTTCTCAGGCCGGCGCCACGGACTACCCCTACTACCCGGGTCATGACATCGCGCGTGATTTCGTCTTCAACGCGGCGGGCACCGGTGGCTACGAGCTCGACGGCTATGGGGGCCTCCATCCGTTCGCGATAGGTGCCAACCCGCTGCCGACGGCCGCCGGCAACTATCCCTACTTCCCGGGCCACGACGTAGCGAAGAAGATCACGCTCCTGGCGTCGGGCACGGGCGGCTATGTGCTCGACATCTACGGCGGCATCCACCCATGGTCGGTGGCGGGAAGCCCGTTGCCGGCCGCCATCGCCGAGTACGGCTACTGGGCCGGCAACAACTTCGCGCGTGACATCTGGCTCGATCCGGCGGCCACCGGGTCCTCGGCCAGCGGCTACGTGCTCGACCTCTACGGCGGGTTCCACCCCTTCTGGAGCGGGGGCGCCGCGGCGCCAGCGGCGATCGCTAACTACCCCTACTGGTCGGGGCGCGACCTCGCCCGAGGGCTCTGGTTCCTGCCGAGTGCCACGCCGGCCGCAGTCACGGGCTACGTGCTCGACGCCTACGGCGGCATCCATCCGCTCGCCTCGTCGGGACAGACACTGCCTAATCCGATCAGCGTGTACAGCTACTGGAACGGCCAGGACATAGCGCGAGCCCTGTTCGGCGGGTAGTAGAAGCCGACCTAGGGGGCTGCGCTTGCCGTCCTTGCCCTGACAGCATCCTTATCGGACGCTGCCCACTGCCGGCCCGCCCACGTGATGCCGATCAAGGTCCAGAACAAGAGGCTCAGGTCGTTCTTGAAGTAGGGCACGTCGACCATGCCGTGGACGACGACTGCCACCAGGGCCAGAAGCACGCCGAGGTGGTACGCACGCCATCCGGCAGAACCCTGGCGCCAGCCACGCCAGGACGCCTGAAACCCGACGACCATGATCCATGTGAAAGCGATCAGGCCTAGCAGGCCGGTTTCGACCCAGAAGTTGAGCACGATATTGTGCGGATCAATGAAATTCGCAAGGGTGTGGAAGTGCGTGTAGTAAGGGGCGGCCATCTGCTGAAAGCCGGAGAGGCCGGCGCCGAAGAGCGGACGGTGTTCGATGAGCTTGATGGCAGCGGTCCAGAGGTCGAGCCGGCTCTGGATCGTGTTGCCGTACACGTTCTGGGTCTCGATGAGGATCCGGTGCCGGATTGGTGGAATCAAGGCTAAGCCGACCAGGGCGACGACCGCGATTCCAAGCATCAGGAGGCGCCGGCGATGCAGAAGCACCGCCCCGAGCACCACCGCGGCGAGGGCGAGATAGCCTCCCCGGGAGAAGCTCAGGGCGGTGACGATCGTCCCGATGACAACGAAAGCAGCGCCGCCCCAACGTTCCTCTGGGCTGCTGCCGTAGAGAGCGAGGCTGATCGCCACTGCGACGATGGGCACAACGTAAAGGGCGACCGCATTGGCCGTCGAGTAGATGACCACCGGCGGCGTCACGGCCACGTCGTATGTGTGGTTGATCAGTCCGGACAGGACGACGAACGAATTCGCGAGGCCCGCCACGGTGGCGCTGGCGGCGAACCCGGCAGCCACCAGCGCTGCCCGGCGCGGCGTCCGAACGACGTTGGTCAAGACCAGTGCGAATGCGATCGGTTCGAGGATGTAGGCCCGATACAAGCCGAGCCCCGCTGTGCGACTTGGCGCCGCGACGACCGCGATCGCGCCAGCGACGATGAACAGCAGAACCGGCAACACGAACGGACTGCGCCACACGATCGGCTCGCGAGCTCGAAACAACTCGACCACAAAGAACGCCAACGAAATCCAGATGGCGTTTTCGAGCAGAGTGGTCGGATAGAAGGCAATGTGCCATCGCAGAACGTATGCGGGCGCCAGCGCGCAGGTAAGCGCGCACGCCAAAGTCGTCAGTCGATAGGGCGACTCGTGAAGGGCAGTGGTACCTGTAAGCGCGGACTTAGTAAGCGTGGCGCTGGAAGAAGAGACGGAGCGCGGTCAGCATGATGATCTTGATGTCGAGCACCAGCGACCAGTTCTCAATGTAGTAGACATCGTAAACCGTGCGGTCGACGATCGGCGCCGCGCCCCTGAGGTCGTTGACCTCTGCCCAGCCCGTCAACCCGGGTCGCACCTGCTGGCGTTCCAGGTATCTCGGCACTTCTACGCTGTATTGCTCGTCGAAGAATGTCGGCTGCGGACGCGGACCGACCAGGCTCATATCGCCCTTCAGCACGTTCCACAACTGCGGAAGCTCATCGATGCTGACCTTGCGCATGAAGCGGCCGAACGGCGTGGTGCGTGGGTCGCCGGGAAGCGCGACTTTCGGCCCAGCCGCCTCGGCATCGGGGATCATGGTCCGGAACTTGTAGACGACAAATGGCCGCCGGCGCTTGCCAATCCGCTCTTGCTTGAAGAGCACCGGCCCGTTGGGGGAGGTGGTCTTGATGATCAGGGCAACCAGGAGCATGGGCAGCGCGAGGATCACCAAGGCGATCGCGCTGATCACGATGTCGATGGCTCGCTTCACCATCGAATTCACCCCTGTGAGCCGGCTGTGGCGGACGCCCACCAGCGGCAGGCCATCGAGTGAGTTCACCTCGGTGCGCGTGCTCATGATGTCGAGCAGGTCCGGTATCACCTTGAACTCGAGCTGCTGATCCTCGCACTGCTTGATCAGGTGAACGACGCGACCACGGTCGTGATCTGCCATCGCGATGAAGACCTGGTCGGCACCGAGCTCGCGAGCCTTGGATGGCAAGTCATCCACGCGACCGACGACCGGGATACCCGCGAATTGAGATCCGACGAGACGAGTGTCGTCAAGGACCCCGCGGACCTGGAAGCCATATTGGGGAAACATCGCCATCCGGCGCACGAGCATCTCGCTGCCGGCCCCGGTCCCCACCAGGAGCACCTTTTCGGTGCCGATGCCCTGCCGCCGAAGCCGCGTCTCGTATTGGCGAAGGAAGTACCTCTCCGCCGTCATGAGAATTGCCGCGAGCAGGACGGCATAGGTGATGGTCAAACGTGAATAGTCAGCGCCCAGGTTGCCCAACGAGATGGCCGCCAGAGCCAGCACGGCGGCGAGGCCGACGCCACTGTAGAGGCCGAGCAGCAGGTCCATCAACGTCCGGCCGCGCCACGATCGGTACTGCTGGTTGATGGCGAGGGAGATGAGGGTGATCGCGATCGCCGCCGGAATCGCGGGTATGTAAGGCGCGAAGGGCAGCGCGGCGCCCGCGGCGCGCCGCAGAGGGTCGAGGTTGACGTAGTACCAATAAGAAGCCAGGATCGAGGCGGCAACGATCACCGCATCGCCGGCCAACAAAGCCAGCGGCAGCCAATCAGGACCAAGCATCACGAGCCGGCTGGTGCGCTGGCCGGCTTGGGCCGGCGGCGGGATCTCGTCCGGTGTGGCGGGAGCAGCCGTCTGGATCGGCCCTCGACGTGCCATCGGCTAAAGGTTAGCGTTCGGAATGGAAGTTTCGGTGGCGACGTACATTGAAGCGAAGCCATAACCAAGCTCAAGGAGACGACCATGTCGACGCTCGCCTTTGACCCCGAAGAGACAACGCATTGGGAGACGACCCGGCCGCGAACGGTCGAACCCGTTCAATGGAAGAAGTTCGAGGGCTACGCCGCTGAGATCTTCCAGGCCTTCGGGATGGATCTGAACACGCCCGGCACCAAGTCCACGCCCACCCGGTTCCTCCGCGCGCTTTTCGACGCCACCAATGGATATGAGGGCGATCCCAAGCTGCTCACCGCCTTTCCGACCGAGTGTCGCGGCGGCCCCGACTGCAGCATCAGCCAGGTCATCGAGGGCCCGATCGAGTTCTTCTCGCTGTGCGAGCACCACGCCCTGCCCTTCCACGGCCACGCCTACATCGGCTACATCGCGCATGAGGAGATCATCGGCATCTCCAAGCTGACGCGCCTGGTGCGCGTGTTCGCTCGGCGGTTCACCGTCCAGGAGCGGATCGGCGTTGAAATCGCGGACGAGCTGGTGCGCGTGCTCCAGCCTCACGGCGTCGCGGTGCACCTCAACGCCATGCACCTCTGCACTCAGATGCGAGGAGTTCGCGAGGGCCACTCGCGCACCTTGACGTCATTCTGGCGCGGCA